>WRAA01000013.1 GCA_009780445.1 Defluviitaleaceae bacterium | reverse complement strand
TTCGCGATAAACGGCACCCACATCTTCATTCCCGCGTCGTTCCTCGTGATGCTGATCCTGGTGACGATCCCGCTGCTATACCTGTTCAGGCGGCGTATGCGCTACGAACTGCGCATAAACATCGCCAAGCAGCGCAAGGCCGTGTCCATGATAAACACCAAGACCACGGTGTTCGCGCACTACACAAACTTCCTGAACTACTCGTACAAAAAGTACAAGGTGCGCAACTCCCAGGCACTAAAGGCCAACATCAAGGACTACGAAAACTACAAGCACATAACACAGCGCATAGACGCACTGCGCCGCACGATGTACGTCACAGAGACCGAGATCACCAAGTTCCTGCGCGAACACAACATCAGCAACAAATATTCGGTGGAGCAGTTCGCCCACACCGTAAACATCAACGACAAGCTGGAGTTCTCCCGCGAGATGATAGCGGAGCGCGGCACAGCGGATCGCGACCTTGCCCTGCTGGACGACAAACACCAGAGCATCTGGGATAAGCTGGAGGTGCTGATAGACACCGACACTTCCCCGGACAGGGTGATCTCACAGCTTACACAGCTGTATTTTGACGAAGTGGATAAGGTTGTGCAGAACTTTGGATAAACACAAACTCTGGAGGGTCAGATGAAGAAAGAACTTGCAAAGAACTACGACCATACACAGGTGGAGGACAGGATCTACGCGCAGTGGCAGAAGGCCGGCTACTTCCGCGCAGAGGTTGACCCTTCGCGCCTGCCGTACACCATCGTCATGCCGCCCCCAAACGTCACGGGCGAACTGCACATGGGTCACGCGCTGGACGCAACCATACAGGATATCCTCATACGCTTCAAGCGTATGCAGGGCTACAGCGCGCTCTGGCTCCCCGGCATAGACCACGCCAGCATCTCCACGGAGGTCAAGGTGGTGGACAAAATGCGCGAGGAAGAAAATCTCAGCAAGGAGGACGTAGGCCGCGAAGGCTTCCTGGAACGCGCATGGAGCTGGAAGCACACCTACGGAGACCGCATACTCACGCAGATACGCAAGTTCGGCTCGTCCTGCGATTGGTCCCGCGAGCGTTTCACCATGGACGAAGGGCTGAACCGCGCCGTCGTCGAGGTTTTTGTGCGCCTGTATGAAAAGGGGCTGATCTACCGCGGGGAACGGCTGATCAACTGGTGCCCGGAGTGCCAGACCACCATTTCCGACGCCGAAGTGGAGCATAAGGACAACGAAACCTACCTCTACTACATGAAGTACCCCGTGAAGGACACCGGCGAATACATCCACTTCGCCACAACCCGCCCCGAAACCTGCTTCGCCGACGTAGCCGTGGCCGTAAACCCGCGCGACCCGCGCCTTGCCCACCTCGTGGGAAAAACGGCCGTAGTGCCGTTCGTAAACCGCGAAATACCCATCATCGCAGACGAACACGTGGACATAGAATTCGGCGTGGGCGCGCTGAAAATCACGCCCGGCCACTCCCCTGCCGACTTCGACATCGGCAAACGCCACGGCCTGCCGGTCATCAACGTAATGAACGACGACGGCACGCTAAACGCCAACAACGCCGAGTTTGGAGGGCTGGACCGCTTCATCGCCAAGGACAGGATTGTGGAAGCCTTTGGCAAGCTTGGCCTGTTCACCAAGAAGGAGCGCGTCACCAACGCCGTAGGCACGCACGAACGCTGCGGCAAGCTTGTGGAGCCGCTGATCAAGCTGCAATGGTTCGTAAGGATGGACGAACTGGCAAAACCCGCCATCCACGCACACACATCGGGCGAACTGCAAGTATTCCCGCCGCGCTTCGGCAAGGTCTACATGCACTGGCTGGAGAACATCCGCGATTGGTGCATCTCGCGGCAGCTATGGTGGGGGCACCGCATCCCAGCATACACCTGCGCCTCCTGCGAACACTTGGTCGTCGCGCGAACAACACCGGCTTCCTGCCCGTTATGCGGCCATGCCGAATTAACGCAGGACGAGGACTGCCTGGACACCTGGTTTTCCTCCGCGCTCTGGCCGTTCTCCACACTGGGCTGGCCGGACGAAACCGAGGATCTCAAGTATTTCTACCCCACGGACACCCTTGTCACGTCCTATGACATACTCTTCTTCTGGGTCGTGCGCATGGTGTTTTCGGGGCTGGAACATATGGGCGAGCTTCCGTTTAAGCACGTGATATTCCACGGGCTGGTGCGCGACTCCAAAGGCCGCAAGATGAGCAAGACTCTGGGCAACGGCGTGGATCCGCTTGTTCTCATCAACGAATACGGCGCGGACGTGCTGCGTTTGACGTTGATGATAGGCTCCTCACTGGAGCAAGACACCCGCTTCGACCATAAGAAGGTGGAGACAAACCGCACCTTCCTCAACAAGATATGGAACGCCACGCGCTTCATACTCATGAACATAGACGGCACAGCGCCGGACGCCACCGTAGACATAAGCAGGCTCACCGCCGCCGACAAATGGATCCTCTCCCGGGTGAACACGCTGACGGAGCAAGTCACCGACAATCTGGAGCGTTACGAATTCGGCCTGGCCCTGCAAAACATTATGGACTTCATCCGGGACGAATTCTGCGACTGGTATATCGAGATGGTGAAGCCGCGCCTCTACAACGAGGACGACCCGTCCCGCAAGGTCGCCGTGGCCGCCTTGCAAGCGGTGATGATCAACTCGATGAAGCTTCTGCACCCCTTCATGCCGTTTATCACCGAAGAGGTGTTCCAATCTCTCAAGAGCGGCACACACGCCGAAAGCATCATGATCTGCGCCTGGCCGGTGCCGCAGAACAACTACAGCTTCCCGCGCGAAGAGCGCGAAGTCGGCCTGATCAAGGACGCGGTGAAGCAGATTCGCGCGCTAAGGCTCTCAAAGGATGTCGCGCCGAGCAAGAAGGTGTCGGTCTGTGTTGTAGCCGAAAAGCAGGAGGTACGCGCCGTGTTCGAGAACGGCCTTGCCTTCTTCACAACCCTTGCGGGCGCGTCAGGCGTACACATCCGGCCGGACGCGGAGGGCATCGGCGGCGACGCGGTATCCGCCGTGGTCGAAGGCGCAGTGATCTACATTCCGCTGGACGAACTTGTGGATCCGGAAAAGGAAGCCGCACGCCTTGAGGCGGAACGCGTTAAGCTGACCGCCGAAGTGGCGCGGGTGGACAAAATGCTCTCCAACGAACGCTTCCTTGCGGGCGCGCGCCCCGAGGTTGTCCGGGCCGAAGAGGCCAAACGCGCCAAGTACAGCGACATGCTGTCCAAGGTTGAAGAGGAATTGGCAAAAGCTTGTAACAGATAATATCGGCCTCCAGTATTATGAAGTAGCTGTTGCGATATCATAATACTGGAGTGTTGTTCATGCCCGACATACTATATATACTCATTCTGGCCCTCGCGCTTTCGCTGGACGCGTTTGTGTGCGCCCTGGCCTACGGAAGCGGAAGGATACGTATGCCGCTTGCGTCCGTCATCGTCATTGCGGTGGTGTGCAGTGCGGTCCTGGCGGCGTCCATGTGGCTGGGCGTGCAGATCCTCAGCGTGATCTCCCCCGGGCTTGCCATGTGGCTTGGCTTTGCGATACTCTTCGGGCTGGGTCTGCTGCGCTTGCTGGACGGCTGGGTCAAGCGGTTCCTGCGCCAACGCGCCGGGCTGCACAAGCAGCTGCGCTTTAATGCCTTCGGCCTAAGCTTCATGCTGCACCTCCTGGCAGACCCCGCAAAGGCGGATATGGACGAGTCAAAGACGCTTTCTACGGGGGAAGCCGCGGTGCTTGCCGTGTCGCTCTCGCTGGATTCGCTGGCCATAGGCATAAGCGCGGCCTTCGCCGGCGTATACATGGTGTACCTTGTTACGCTGTCCTTCGCCGCGACGGTGCTTGCGCTCTTTATGGGTCTTGCGGTGGGCGCGCGCCTGTCGCGCTGTCTGCCGGTGGACATAAGCTCGGCCGGCGGCGCGTTGCTGATACTGCTGGCGATTGGCAGATTAATATTGTAGCTACTTGACTATAATACAGAGGAGGTAGGCACGTGGGAGGAATGTTTGATCTGGATCCCGTGATGCTTGTGATAAGGCTCAGCGCGTTGATCTTGGCGTTTACGATTCACGAGCTTAGCCACGGGCTTATGGCATACATGCTGGGCGACAGAACAGCCAAGGACGACGGGCGGCTCACGCTCAACCCCATCCGCCACATAGACCTCATGGGTCTGCTGTTCATAATGTTCGCGGGTTTCGGCTGGGCAAAGCCGGTAATGGTGGATCCTCGCAACTTCCGTTATCCCAAGCAGGACATGGCTCTGACGGCCGTGGCCGGGCCGATGTCCAACTTCATCATGGCCTTCATCAGCATGATGATTTTCTTCCCGCTTGTGCAGTCCGGGATGTCCCTGGGCTTGTTCGGCGTGTTTTTGCAGACCTTCATCAGCTTCAACCTTGTGCTGGGCATATTCAACCTCCTGCCGATCCCCCCGCTGGACGGCTCGAAGCTCTTCGGCGTAGTCCTGCCGGACAACACCTACTTCAACTTCATCAGCATGGGAAGCCGCTACGGCATGATCGTACTGCTGATACTCATCGTCACGAACAGCCTCTTCCCCATCATCTCCACGATACACAGCTTTGCGTTTAACATGCTCGTCAGCATTGCCGCGGCCGTGTTCGGATGATGACCGGGGTCTACATCCACATTCCGTTCTGCGCAAGCAAGTGCGGCTACTGCGACTTCCTGTCGTTCGCCGCGGAGCCTGATTTGCGCAGGGCGTATGTTGACGCGCTTGTGCGCGAAATCTCGTTGTGCGAACGCCTGCCCGGTCTGCGCCTTGAGTCTGTGTTCTTTGGCGGCGGCACACCCGGTATGCTGGCGGCGCAGGAACTCGCGGCCATCCTCACCGCCGTATCACGCAAGGCCGACACCTCCTCCGCCGAAATCACGCTGGAGGCCAACCCCGGCGCGGACATCTCGCGCGAAAAACTACGCGCCCTGCGTACCGCCGGCTTCAACCGTATCAGCCTTGGTCTGCAAGCGGCTCAGCCCCATCTGCTTAACATGCTGGGGCGCGGCCACACCGCAAAGGACTTTGAACGCGCCGTAAATGACGCGTCTGCGGCCGGCTTCGTTAACATCAACGCCGACATCATGTACGCCCTGCCCGGCCAAACACCGGCCGATCTTGCGCTGACCCTCGGCCTTCTCACATCCCTGGGCCTACAGCACATCAGCGCATACGCGCTAACCATAGAGGACGCAACACCCATCGCACGCCAACTGGCCGCCGGCACCCTAATAGCACACGACGAGGACAGCGAGCGGGCAATGTCCGACCAAGTGCGTACTTTTCTGGCGAACGCGGGCTACGCGCAGTACGAAATCAGCAACTTCGCCAAGCCCGGCTGCGAGTGCCGCCACAACAAGCTCTACTGGACGCGCCAACACTGCCTTGCCTACGGAATCGGCGCACACTCCTTCGAGAACAACATACGCCGCCGCAACACCGGCAACATAACCGACTATATCGCGGCAGACGGCGACACCGCCCGTATAACGCAGGACAGCCACCATCTGGACACAGCCGCGCAGATGGAGGAGTTCATGTTCCTGGGTCTGCGCCAAACCTCCGGCATCAACGCCGACGAGTTCCTCCGCCAATTCGGCACATCCCTGCAAGCCCGTTACGGCGCACAGATAGCAAAGCACCAAGGCCTCGGTATGTTGGAGCAACACGGAACCAATCTGCGCCTAACCACGGCCGGCACAGACGTTTCCAACATAGTCCTGGCCGATTTCCTGCTGTAATGATTTGTTTCGGAGAAAATATTTGCAAAGTGGGTAATCTAGTGGTATAGTAGTAAAAGTTGCCGGTGATGCACCGGCACAACACTGATGTTGGAGGAATTACAGAAAGGATTGCTATGGAAGACATTAAGACTATGAGTTTCGAGGAAATGTACCTGTCCCCGGAGATAGCCAAGGCTATCAAGGACATGGGCTTCGAGGAAGCCACTCCGATACAGTCTCAGGCCATAAGCCTGATACGCGCGGGGCGCGACGTGCTTGGGCAGTCGCAGACGGGTACGGGAAAAACGGCGGCATTCGGAATACCCTGTATTGAGATGATAGACGAACACGACCGTAACCTGCAGGCCGTGATTCTCGCGCCCACGCGCGAACTTGCCATACAGATATGCGAAGAATTCCGCAAGCTGTTGAAGTACAAGGACAGCATCAAGGTTGTGCCGATCTACGGCGGCCAGCCCATAGACCGCCAGATAATGGCGTTAAAGCGCGGCGTGCAGGTTGTGGTGGGTACGCCCGGCCGTGTGATGGACCATATGGATCGCCGCACGCTGAAAATGGAGACCGTAAAGATCGTAATTCTGGACGAAGCCGACGAAATGCTGGACATGGGCTTTCGCGAAGATATCGAGACAATTCTGGGCAAGATGCCGGCAAAGCGGCAGACCGTGCTGTTTTCCGCGACAATGCCGCCCGGCATACTCTCGCTGACCAAGGAGTTCCAGCTGGAGCCGGAACACGTGAAGGTCGTGCGCAAGGAGCTGACCGCGCCGCTGATCGACCAGCACTACTACGAGGTGAACGAACGCTCCAAAACCGAAGCCCTGTCCCGCATTATCGACATGCAGAACCCTTCGCTGTCTCTGGTGTTCTGCAACACAAAGCGCAGGGTTGACGAAGTTGTGGAGAGGCTGCAAGGCCGCGGCTACTTCGCCGAAGCCCTGCACGGCGATCTGAAGCAGGCTCAGCGCGACATGGTAATGAAGAAGTTTCGCAACGGCACGCTGGAGATCCTTGTGGCGACGGATGTGGCCGCCCGCGGCATAGACGTGGACGACATCGACATAGTGGTAAACTACGACCTGCCCCAGGACGAAGAATACTACATCCACCGCATCGGCCGCACCGCCCGCGCGGGGCGTTCCGGCAAGGCCTTCACCTTCGTAGTCGGCAAGGAAGTATACAAGCTGCGCGACATCTCGCGCTACACAAACGCCAAGATCCAGAAGGGCAAGCTGCCCACCCTCTCCGACATCGAAGAGGCCAAGGCCTCCAAGTTCCTGGAAAAGGTCAAGAGCCTTGTGGACGAAGGCCAGCTTTCCAAGTACGTAAACCTTGCGGAACGCCTCGTGGGCGACGAATATTCCGCAATGGACGTGGCCGCCGCACTGATCAAGATGAACCTGTACGACGAAAACGCCATGGAGATCGAGGAAGTGTCCTACAGCGACAAACCGCGCAGAAGCTCCGAACAACGCGGGCGCAGCCACCAGCCGGAGCAGGGCATGGTGCGGCTCTACCTCAACATCGGCAAGGCCAACCGCATAATGGCCAAGGACGTAGTAGGCGCGATAGCCGGCGAAACCGGTGTGCCGGGCAAGCTCATCGGCGCGATAGATATATTCGACGAATTCACCTTCGTGGACATCCCGCGTGAATACGCCCACACCGTGCTGGACGGCATGAAGAACAAGAAGGTGAAGGGCAACAAGGTGAACGTACAGAAGGCCGCCGGAGACCAGATGCGCAAGCCGCAGAGCAAGAGCTTCTCCCGCGACCATCACAAGGACGGCAAGGACAAGGGCAGGAAGAAGTTCTTCGGCTTCATGGGCTAAGAGGCTGTATTCAAGGCAGGAGGGGAAACATGCTTGATATCAAGTTTGTACGCGCCAACCCGGACGCGGTGAAGGAGAACATCCGCAGGAAGTTCAAGGAGGACAAACTGCCTCTTGTGGACGAAGTGATAGAGCTTGACAAGGCCCACCGCGAGGCCATAGCCGAGGCCGATTCCCTTCGCGCCCGCCGCAACAGCATGTCGAAGGAGATCGGCGCGTTGATCGCCGGCGGCAGGAAGGACGAAGCCGAGGCCGCCAAGAAGGAAGTGTCCGAGGCCGGCCCGCGCCTGGCGGAGCTTGAAAAGCTTGAAACCGAGCTTGCCGCCAAGGTACGCGGCATAATGCTGGTGATACCCAACATTATCGACCCAAGCGTGCCCATAGGCCGCGACGACAGCGAGAACGTAGAGGTACAGCGTTACGGCGAGCCGGCCGTGCCGGACTTCGACATCCCCTACCACGTGGACATCATGGAGAGCCTGAGCGGGCTGGATCTGGACGCCGCGCGGCGTGTAAGCGGCAACGGGTTCTACTACCTCACGGGGGACGTGGCGCGGCTTCACTCCGCCATTCTAAGCTATGCGCGTGAGTTCATGATCGAGAAGGGCTTCACCTACTGCGTGCCGCCCTTTCTGATCCGCGAAAACGTCGTAACCGGCGTAATGTCCTTCACCGAGATGGAGGCCATGATGTACAAGGTGGAGGGCGAGGATCTCTACCTTATCGCCACCAGCGAATACTCCATGATCGGCCGATATATCGACCAACTTCTGCCCAAGAACAGTATGCCGCAGACAATGACGAGCTTCTCCCCCTGCTTCCGCAAGGAAGTGGGCGCGCACGGAATCGAAGAGCGCGGCGTATACCGCATACACCAGTTCGACAAGCAGGAGATGGTGGTTGTGTGCGAACCCCAGGACAGCATGGAGTGGTACGCCAAGATGTGGCAGTACACCGTGGAGTTCTTCCGCACCCTCGATATTCCCGTGCGCACCCTGGAGTGCTGCTCCGGGGATCTGGCAGACCTCAAGGTTAAGAGCGTGGACGTGGAGGCCTGGTCTCCGCGCCAGAAGAAGTACTTCGAGGTGGGCAGCTGCTCCAACCTGGGCGACGCACAGGCCCGCCGCCTCGGCATACGCATCAAGGGCGAGAAGGAAAACTACTTCGCCCACACCCTCAACAACACGGTGGTGGCTCCGCCGCGCGCCCTCATCGCCTTCCTGGAAAACAACCTCCACCGCGACGGTTCGGTGAACATTCCCATCGCCCTGCGCCCATACATGGGGAATAACACAGCCATCTACCCGAGATAATGATGGTATACCATAATTAATCGAAAGGGTGAGATTGTGAAGATGTTCAAAATACTGACGGCGGTCTTGCTGTCCGTAAGTTTACCGGCCGGCGGCGTAAGCGTCGCGGCGGCGCAGGCCGAAGAACGCCCGATGTTCATGGCCTTTGGCGGCAGGGTGATGGAGACATACCCCGTGCCGAACAACGAGGGCGAGCCGATCTACGGCCACAGCCTGATGCGCATTACAAGCCCGGAGGCCGGCACGGCGATGTTCGCGACAAACACCGACACCTTCGTACTTGGCGAAGAGCCGCAAAACGGCGACGAGGTAACAGGATTCTACCTTGCCGACGCTCCGATGATCCTGATCTACCCGCCGCACTACACCATCCGCGTACTTGTAAACGGAGACTTCGCAAACGTGGCCGTGGACAGGTTCTGCGCCGAAGCCGACATGGGCGGCGCATTGGTAAGCTCCGACGGCATGTTGCAGCTCAACTTCGGCGAAGATACCGCCGTGGTCTGCCAAGACGGCCAAACCTTTGACGGCGAGCTTGACGGAAGGCTGCTGGCAGTTGTATACGGAGCGGCTACGCGCAGCATCCCCGCGATAACTCTGCCGGACGGGGTCGAGAAGATTGTCGTCCTGCGCGAGCTTAACGCGCAAGAGCCGGAGATCCGGGAGATCGACGACGGTTTCGCCGATGTTGACCTGATCTGGACGTCCAACCTGGGCGTGTTCATACACGGGCAGCACATGGGCGAGGCCTTCACCTGGAGGCAGGTCGAAAGCTCCATCCTTGTGCCTGTGCGAGCCGTTGCGCAGGAGCTGGGCGCGGAACTTTCCTGGGATTACGACACCCGCGAGGTCGTTTTAATCTGGGATGGCGAGAGAATCGTTTTTTCGCCGGGTTCATACGACTTTACGCGCGGCGAGGAAAACATCAGCCTCACCCAGCCGTCCCTGCTGATCAACGAAACCACCTACGTCCCGCTAAGCTTCTTCCGCGAAGTGCTGGGCATGAACAATGCCTACATCCACGCTGGCGAAGTCCACATCAACAACAATGAACTGATGAGATAACCACAACAGCCCGTCAAGCCGATCTTGACGGGTTTTGCAAAGGCGTGGTGTTGCGGATTGATAAAACTTGCTCTGTACATCTTGGCAGTGGGCGCGGTGCCGAACATTTTTCTGTCCTTTGTATACAACAACAATCGCGTCATCAACGACCTGGCCTTTTCCCATGTGGCGTGGCTCATGCTGATATTCCTGGGGTTCAGCGCGGGGCTGTTCCTGATCCTGCGGCTTGCCGTCAAAAGCTATGCGGGCGCGTTTTTTGTGTCTGTGCTGTTCTGGCTCGGCTTCTGGTTTTTCGAAGTGATGTATGGCGCGGCGGCGGGGGTCTTGCCGGAACTTGGCCGGCCGGCGTTGCTGCTTGGCATTGCCGGCGCGCTGATCCCGCTGACGCTGTTGTTGTCGTACAAAAGTCAGTTGTTCGCCAAGGCCGATCAATTCGTGCTGAACATCACGCCCGCAATACTCATACTCTTCCTGTTTAACTTCGGCACAAGCTTTTACTACGGCTTTGTGCTGGAACGCCTTGCCGGGGCGGAGCAGTCGCACTACATACGGCGTGACTTCCACGTAGACAATTCATTGCCGACGCCGAACATCTACTGGTTCCACATGGACGGAATGATGAACTTTGATACGCCGGAAACACTCTGGGGAGACAGCCAGCCGGAAACCCGCGAAGCCCTAAGCAGCCGCGGATTCAAGATAAACTACGGCGCGCATCTGTACGCCGTAAACACCTATGTAGCATTGCCCGTGCTGTTCTCGCCGCATTTCTACGACATAACCTTGCGTGAGAGGCTCGCGCGATATACGCATCTGCGCAACCACCAGCGCTCCGTCGCGATTATGGACGGACTGCTGCACGACGGCTACCGCATGACAGAGGACATTATCGTAAACGCCGAGCTTATCCGCGCCCTGCAATTGCGCGGATATACCACTGTCGCCATGGGCGCAATGGGCTGGCTTCCGTTGTGGCAAAACTTCAACTACTATTACTACGTAAGCTTTTCAGAACGAGAACTCGCGGACGACAACCCATTCTTGGAGATAAACAGCACCGAACACGCCGGCATCCTGTACGAAGCGCGGTACCTGCTGCAGCTGCTGACCATGCTTACCCCGCTGTCCATATGGCAGGATCGTTTAACAGAACTAACCACGGAGGACAGCGGCCTTGAGTGGATCTACGTTCCGGATCACATGGAGACCATAGCCCCTCTGCTGGAAGCGACTCTGGATCATCCGCAGGAGCGGCGGTTCTACCGCAATCTGGTGGATGTGTCGGGCATCGAAGGCCCGAAGTTCGTGCTGATCGCAAACGAAATGACCCACGGTCTGCAATTGGACGAAGACAGCCCGTGGGTAATCCACGACGAAGCACATGGGCGGCACCCGCGCGATTTTTTGAACTACATGCCCATACATCGCTATGCGGTAAGGAGTATGCTGAACATGGTCGACATAGTGCTGGAGAACGATCCGGAGGCCGCGATCGTCATTCAGTCCGACCACGGCATACACATCTGGCAAGATCAGGAAGTTCTGCTCTACAACGGCATAACGCCCGAAGAACTGCAAGAAATCATGTCGTCCACCATAAGCGCGGTGCGTATACCCGAAAGTTTGGGCGGCCTCGAAACTCCGCCGGATCCGCGCGACATTTCACGGCTGTTGGTGAACAGGTTTGTCGGGCAGAACTATGCCATGGCAGAATAAACCATGGCCGAATAAATTCGGATGCAGGAGGAATTTCTATGTACTTAGACCCCGGTTTTGGCGGAATGCTGGTTCAAGGGATTGCTCTGCTGGTTTCGATAGGCGGGGTGCTGTTGATTACGTTTCGCCGCAAAATCCGCAGCCTGTTTGCCGGCGGCAAGCAGAGCAGCAACACCGCAAACACCAGCCCGTCCGGCGAGGCTCACAGCACCAACACACTTGACGACAACGACATGGTAGACACATTGGCGGACAACAAGCGGCAAGAAGGGGAGTAACAAGGATGGGCTTTATTGATGCCCTGCTGGGCGTGCCATTGGGTCATATCATCTACAGGCTTTTCTTGCTTACAAACGGCATGGCGTCCGCGTTGATACTCTTCGCGGCAGTTGTGCGCGTCGCTATATTCCCGGTCAGCCTGGTTGCGCACAAAAACTCTATCCGCCTGTTGCAGCTCACCCCTACCTTGGATAAGCTGAAGAGGCGGTACTTTGGCGACAGCGAAGGGCTTGCCGAAGCGCAGTCCCGGCTCTTTAAAGCGGAGAGATACAACCCTCTGTTCGGCATGGTGCCTCTCGTTGCCCAGCTCTTCATCTTGATGGGGGTTTTCCGCGGTCTGGGCTATGCCTTCCGCCGGCTTGGCGGTGCTGATCTGCACTGGCTGGGCATTGATCTGGCGGCCACCCTCGCCATTCATCCGCCTTCAAACGATTGGATAATACTGGCGTTGTCGAGCGTCTCGACACT
The DNA here is from genome assembly GCA_009780445.1 of Defluviitaleaceae bacterium. Classification (GTDB taxonomy): domain Bacteria; phylum Bacillota; class Clostridia; order Lachnospirales; family WRAA01; genus WRAA01. The sequence continues at coordinate 5,401 of WRAA01000013.1, read as the reverse complement.
CATTTTCTGCCTTGCGCAAAATCATTTCAGCCCCGGAGCAATCAGCCAAAGTGCGCGAACCAACGGTATTTTAACCGGACTCACCATGATCCTTTCCATCTACTTCACTGTGGTGCTTCCTGCCGGTTTTGGTGTGTACTGGACGGCAAGCAACCTATTCAGCATCGCCGTATTGCTGGTGCTGGACAAAACTCACAATCCGCAAAAGCTTGCCGCCGAAGCCATCGCGCACATACAGGCCGGCCGGAAAACGGCGGAACAGCTTGCCGCCGCCAAATCAGCAAAAGCGGCGGAAAAAGCGCGCGAAAAGCAGGATGCCGCCGCCTTTAACGCCGCGGAGAAAGAGCTGGTGTTCTACGCGCTGTCCGGCGGGCAGTACAAGTACTACGAAAGCTTGATAGACTATCTCTTGGCAAACTCTTCCACAACCATACACTACTTGACCAATGATTTTGCGGACAAGATTTTCGAACACCCGGGCGTACAACAGGGGCGTATTGTCCCCTACTACGCCAGCCAAGAAAAGACTATTTCACTGCTGCTGCGCCTGGGCTGCGATATCATGGTGACAACGGTGCAGGATCTGCATGTGTACCACATAAAGAGATCTGCCACCCGCGACGATATCGAATACATACACCTTCCGCACGGCCCGGGCAGCCTGCATCTTACCGCAAGGGAAGCGGCCTACGACCATTTCGACACATTTTTCTGCGTGGGCGAACACCAAGCCGCGGAAATCCGCCGCCGGGAAGAAATGGCGGGCTTGCGCAAGAAACGCCTCGTAAAAGCGGGCTATGGTCTGTACGACAAATTAGTCGAGCGTGTCGCAGAAATACAGCCGGACGCGGGCGCGCCCAAGATATTAATTGCGCCGTCCTGGCAGCCGGATAACATCTTGGACACCGAATGCATCCATAAAATCCTGGGCAGCCTGCAAGGCCGCGGATACCGGCTGTTTGTGCGCCCTCATCCGCAGTTCACGGTGATCTACCCCGAACTTATGGAGCAGTTGCAGCATTTATACAGGGATCAAGTCTCCGCCGGCGAAATCATATTCGACACAGACTTTTTGAGCAGTGCGTCAATCTTTGAGGCCGATCTGATTATCACGGACTGGTCCGGCATCGCGATTGAGTTTTCGTACACTACACTACGGCCGAGCATATTCATTAACACGCCCATGAAGGTGCTGAACCCCCGCTGGAAGGACTATGGCCTTGTGCCGCTGGACATATCACTGCGCGAAGTTTTGGGCGTATCGCAGGACATTAACGATCTCGACACCCTGGGCGATACATGCGCCAAGGTATTGGCCGAAAAAGAGAATTACCGCGCCCACATTGAGGAAGCTGTGCGCAAGTATATTTATTATCCCGGAAGGCATGGCGAAGCCTGCGGCAGATATATTATAACTCAATTGGCCGGCCGAAGGCGGCAAGGAGGTGTCGGCAGTTGCTGAACCGCGAAGAAATAGGCATTATCGCAAACGCGTTAAATTGCTCCGCCAAAGACCTTACGCAAGTACAGCAGATAAAGAAGGGAATGACAAACCGATCCTTCCTTTTTACGCTTGGCGGCAAGAAGTACATAGCCCGCATACCGGGTGCCGGCACGCAGAAGCTGATCAGCCGCACCCAAGAATATGAGGTATACACACGGATAGCACCCCTGGGCCTGGGCGACGACGTGGTGTACATGAATCCGGCAAACGGCTACAAGATAACGGTGTTCTGGGAAGATGCCCGGGTGTGCGACCCAGCGGATTTTGCGGATGTGGCCAAGTGCATGAAGGTGCTGAAAAGCTTCCACGACAGGAAGCTGCAAGCGGACTGTTACTTCGATATTTTCGAGCGTATCGACTTCTACCAAGGTTTGCTGACGCGGGAATCGTGTTATGCGGACTACCGGCAGACCAAGGCCGGCATACTGGAATTAAAAGACTATCTTCAGCGCGATCCGGTAGAAATGTCCCTGTCTCACATAGACCCTGTGCCGGATAATTTTTTGTTCGTAAACGGCGGTATAAGGCTGATCGACTGGGAATATTCCGCCATGCAGGACAGACACCTGGATATAGCCATGTTTGCGGTGTATGCCATGTATGAGCGTGAAAACGTTGAAGAGCTGATAGACTGCTATTTTGAGGGCGAATGCCCGGACAATATACGCACAAAGATATATGCCTACATCGCCATATGCGGCCTGCTCTGGAGTAATTGGTGTGAGTATAAAACGCAGCTTGGCACCAATTTTGGCCAATATGCTCTGAAACAGTATCAGTATGCGAAATATTACTATCAAGTGTATATGGGGAGGATCTCCGGTGCAGGTGGAGCATAGGGCGACAAAGGCAATAATAGTGGCCGCCGGCAAGGGTACGCGCCTGCATCCGCTGACCGCTACAACGCCCAAGCCTCTGATAGAGGTACGGGGCAAGAGGATGATAGAAGGCATTGTAGAAAGCATTATTTCGCACGGTATAACCGAGATATACGTGGTTGTGGGCTATATGCGCGAAAAATTCGAGTATCTTCCCGCGAAGTATGCGCAAGCCTCGATTGTGCTGTTACATAACCCGGATTATGACGTGTGCAACAATATTTCATCTCTATACGCCGCGCGGGAGCATCTGGGCAACTGCATTATAACAGACGGCGACTTGGTAATACGCAATTCCGACATCCTAAACCCCTGCTTTAGCGCATCGGGATATTGCAGCGCGTGGGCTGAAAGCACCGGCGAATGGCTGCAAACCGTGGATGACGACGGTTATGTGCTGCAATGTAGCCGCACAGGCGGAACAAACGGGTGGCAGCTGTATTCAGTATCTTTCTGGACAGAAAAAGACGGCGCGAAGCTGCGTCACCATATCGAAGAAGCTTACAAGGGGCAAGGCATGACCGATATTTTTTGGGACGACGTGCCTATGTTTCTGTACCGGCATGAATACCGCCTACAAGTCCGGCCAATATCACATGCGGACATCATGGAGATAGATACATTGTCAGATCTGGAAAAGAGTGAGAGCCGGTGAAGAACGGCAGGTTAGACTACATATCGCTTATAGTGCCGCTTCTGGGTATTGTTACGCTAAGCGCGCTGTTTATCGCAATGCCGGAGCAATCGCAAAATTTTCTATACACTGTGCGCAGCTTCCTGGGCGACGGATTCGGGCTGTACTATATATTGCTGGGAGTGCTTATTTTCGGCACCACGATATATATCGCGTTTTCGAAATACGGCAGCATCCGGCTGGGCGGCGCGGGCAATCCCCCCGCGTACAGCAATTTTACATGGGGTGCCATGATCTTCACATCCACCATGGCGGCGGATATCATATTCTTCTCGCTTAGCGAATGGGCTATGTATGCCGCCGAACCGCGCATAAGCGAGCTTGGAGATGTGCAGCTGTGGTCAGCTACTTTTCCCTTGTTCCACTGGGGGCCTATCGCTTGGAGCTTTTATATCGTCTTGGCTGTCGCCCTGGGTTTCATGCTGCATAATCGCGGAGGCAAAGGAGCCGGGAAGCAGAAGTTTTCCGAAGCTTGCCGCCCTATCTTGGGCAGCTATGTTGACGGCATAGCCGGCAGAGCGATAGACTTAACCGCAATATTTGCCTTGCTTGCCGGAACAGCCACCACATTTTCGCTGGCCACACCGTTGATTTCAGGCTCGTTAGCGCGTATTTTCGGGCTGGATGACAGCACAGCATTTACAATCATCATATTAATCACGGTTGCGGTAATCTATACGACAGCTGTGGTAATAGGCATGAAAGCCATAGCAGGGCTGGCAAAGTTCAGCGTACATTTCTTTTCTGTGATGCTGCTGTATTTCTTATTGTTGGGCGGCGAAACGCGCTTTATTCTCGAAAGCGGGGTATCGGCACTGGGCAATCTGGCGCAGAATTTTGTCGGGCTGGCTACATGGGCAGACCCGATGCGCCAAAATTCTTTCCCGCAGAACTGGACCATATTTTATTGGGCATATTGGATGGCGTGGTGTGTGGCGACTCCTTTCTTTGTGGGTATGATTAGCCGCGGGCGCACGATCAAGAACGTTGTTCTGGGCGGATACGCGTGGGGGCTTACGGGAACATTCACCTCCTTCATCATACTCGGCGGATACGGGATGGCGCAGCAGTTCCTGCACGGCGTTGACACGATAATCTTGATATATGAAGGGGTGCCTGTAACTTACGCTATCCTGGGCGTATTCGAAACCCTGCCTTTCACAACCTTGGCCTTGCTGATGCTCGCGCTGAACATGATTATATTCTACGCCACCACATTCGACGCTCTCACCATGGTGGTATCAAAATATTCCTACAAAGAGCTGCACGAGCACGAAGAACCGAGCAAGAAAATGCGAATTTTCTGGTCTGTGCTGTTCATCATCTTGCCCACAGGGCTAATATTTTCCGAAAGCGCTCTACATAATTTGCAGAGCGTCGCAATAATAGCCGCGTTCCCCATAGGCATAATAATCCTGCTAATTGTAGCAAGCTTTTTCAAAGACGCACAAAAACTGCTGCAAGAAGAGAACCCAAAATTATCCGAAGGTGTCGGCAAATAGATAGGCGATAGTGTACATCCTCAATATTCCACGAGTTGCGCACTTAGGCACACAAAAGCCGACCTAAAGCGGCCTGGGTAGCAGGTTTCACAACATCCCGGTCTTGTTGATACGGTGTGGAAAAATCAAGTCGCCGTCTTCGGTGTTTTCGCACTAAGGTAATTAAAGAAAGTCCGATGTGGTTACGGGCGGCTCGGCCAATAATAGCCTGACAGCGACCAAAGCCACAAGTTTGCTTCAACTCTCTGTGCATAACTTCAATGCTCCAACGCCGCTCGAAGTATGACTTAATTGTATCTTTGGTCAAATCAAGGCGGCTCGTGCCAATGTAATCCGTGCGGCCATTCTTAGCCGCAAACCGGAACACTTTAATCCAACCATATCCTTTGAGATGAACGTTTAGACCTTCATCGGGTATTTCAAGTTCACATAACTGAATGTGCGGCTTATTAACGAGACGATTCTTTTTAAGACCCATTACCCAATCCCGGCCATGAGAACGAACACTTTTTAAGTTTTTTTAGCGAACTATACCAACTGTCAGCAACAACCATCTCCGGTTCGAGTCCACGAGTTTTAGCGGATGATAGCATATCCCGAAAATGATCATTTTTAGTCTTTCCATCATCCGGCGGATTCCAAATGCGATAATCAATGGGCGTGTAATCGTCCTTGCTCGTTTGCCATAGTGCATTTACTACCCCGATCCCTTTCACTATGCCTTTTTCAGTGCCGGAGTATTGCCAATTTACAAGCTCCGTTTTTTGACTTCTGCTTTTGTTTATTACTACGTCATCAAATGCCGGAATACCTTTGCGCCCTT
>WRAA01000012.1 GCA_009780445.1 Defluviitaleaceae bacterium | reverse complement strand
TCGGCGAAGTTGAGACTATCGCGCACTACAAGGCCGCGGCGCACTTCCTGCCGGAGGTGGACTTCATACTCGACATCGGCGGGCAGGACATGAAGTGCATCAGGATCAAGGACGGCGTGATCGACAATGTGCTGCTTAACGAGGCGTGTTCGGCCGGCTGCGGATCCTTCATCGAGACCTTTGCGCGGTCGCTGGATATGGATGTGGCGGAGTTTGCGAAGATCGCGCTGTTTGCGAAGAACCCTATCGACCTGGGTTCGCGCTGTACCGTGTTTATGAACTCGCGGGTGAAGCAGGCGCAGAAGGAGGGCGCGGAAGTGGCCGATATCTCCGCCGGCCTGTCCTACTCCGTCATCAAGAACGCCCTGCAGAAGGTTATAAAGATCACAGACCCTAGCCAGATGGGGCGGGCTGTTGTTGTGCAGGGCGGCACGTTCTACAATGAATCGATGCTTCGAGCCTTCGAGGCTGTTAGCGGGGCGGAGGCGGTGCGGCCGGATATCGCGGGGCTGATGGGCGCGTTCGGCGCGGCCTTGATTGCTTCGGAACGCCTTGGCGTGAATGACGCTGCCGCGAGCCATGGTGCCGCGCCCACGTATGAGGGTACGGCGCGTTACCCGTCCGCGCCGACCTCTCACGGCACCGCAGGGGATCCCGCCGGAGCCGCCGTCGCGGCAAGCTTCGCGCCGGCGGCAAGGGGCGGGCTGATATCTGCGGCCGCGCTGGAAACCTTCCGCGTTACAACGCGCCATACGCGCTGTGCCGCTTGCGAGAACAGCTGCCTGCTTACCATCAACATGTTCGAGGGCGGCGGGCGGTTCATCTCCGGGAACCGGTGCGAGAAGGGGCTGGGCAAGCCGGTGGCCGTGGAGAACGAGGTGCCGAATGTCTACTCGTACAAGCTCCGGCGCACCTTCGACTACGAAGCTCTGCCGGAGGAACACGCGCCGCGCGGCGTAATCGGCATACCGCGCGTGCTGAACATGTACGAGAACTATCCGCTGTGGCACACCTTCTTCACGCGGCTGGGTTACTGCGTGAAACTTTCGCCGGCCACTAACCGCGAGGTTTACGAGAAGGGGTTGGAGTCCATCCCCAGCGAGTCCGAGTGTTATCCCGCGAAGCTGGCGCACGGGCATATAATGTCGTTGATCGAACAGGGTGTGCCGGCCATATTCTATCCCGGCGTGGCCTATGAATACAAGGAGATAGAGGGCGCGGACAACCACTTCAACTGCCCGATAGTCACCAGCTATCCGGAGAACATAAAGAACAACGTGGAAGAGCTGCGGCACGGCGGCATAGAGTTTATCGCGCCGTTTATATCCCTGCACAGCTTGGATGTGCTGAAGCGGCGTATGCGCGAGACCTTCCCGGGCATACCCGCGAGAGAGGTGGAGGCGGCGGCCGAAGCGGGCTGGAAGGAACAGCAGGCTTTTAGACACGACCTGCGCGTAAAGGGTGAGGAAGCTCTGGAGATTATGGCCGAGAAGGGTCTGCGCGGGATCGTGCTGTCCGGCCGGCCATATCATGCGGATCCGGAGATAAACCACGGCATACCGGAGCTGATCGCAAGCTATGGCGTGGCCGTGCTGTGCGACGAATCTGTGACAGGCCTTGGCGAAGACCTGGTGGAACGCCCGATGATGGTGCGGGACCAATGGGTCTACCATTCGCGGGTGTACGCGGCGGCGGCCTATGTGGCCACGCGGCATGATCTGGAGTTGATACAGCTGAACTCCTTCGGCTGCGGGCTGGACGCTGTTGTGACGGACGAGTGCAGGGCCATCCTGGAACGCCACGGCAAGATCTACACATGCCTCAAGATCGACGAGGTGAGCAACCTTGGCTCCGCGAAGATCCGTGTGAGATCGCTGTTGGCGGCTCTGGACGAAAAGGAGAGAGTGGCCGCGCTTACAGTGTTGGACGACGGAAGCGGCCTTGTATCCGTGGACGAACCCGAAGGCCGCCCGTGCGGAAGCCCGCGCCCCATATTCACCAAGGAGATGCGGGAGACACACACGATACTGTGTCCGCAGATGTCGCCCATACACTTTAGGCTGTTGGAGCCGGCCTTCCGCGCCTGCGGCTACAAGGTGGACGTGATGCCGGAGATGGAGCGCGACGCGGTGGACATCGGCCTGCGTTATGTGAACAACGACGCGTGCTACCCCGCGCTGATCGTCGTGGGGCAGGTGATGAAGGCACTGCAGTCCGGGAAGTATGATCTGGACAAGGTGGCCGTGTTCATGAGCCAGACCGGCGGCGGCTGCCGCGCGACGAACTACGTGGCATTCTTCCGCAAAGCATTGGCGGCGGCCGGCATGGGGCATGTTCCGCTTGTGGCCGTGAGCGCGGCGGGGCTGGAGCGCAACCCGGGTTTTGCGGCCACGCCCAAGCTTCTGCACAAGGCCGTGCAATCCCTGGTGTACGGGGACCTTCTCATGCGGGTGCTGTACAGAACACGCCCATACGAGCTGGAGGCGGGGTCCGCCAACGCGCTGTACGAACAGTGGAACGCAATCTGCGAAGCCGATCTGCGCGGCGGAAGCTTCGGAGACTTCAAGCGCAACATAACCAACATAGTGAGAGACTTCGACAGCCTCCCGCTTAACGATACCGAAAAACCCCGGGTCGGCGTGGTAGGCGAAATCCTGGTCAAGTTCCACCCGACGGCCAACAACGATATCATCACGCTCTTGGAGGAAGAGGGTTGCGAGGCCGTGGTGCCGGATCTGATCGAGTTCTTCACATACAGCTTCTTTAACTCGGCCTACCGGGAGAAGTACTTCGGTATGTCGAAGCTTAGCGGCTACACGGGCAACGCGGCGGTAATGGTCATCGACCTATACCGCAGGAACATGCGCCGCGTGCTGCGCAACAGCCAACGCTTCGAGGCGCCCGCCACGATACAGGAGCTTGCAAGGCTTGCCGAGCCGATAGTCTCGCTGGGCAACCAGACGGGCGAAGGATGGTTCCTTGCCTCTGAAATGGTGGAGCTTCTGCACAGCCGCGTGGACAACATCGTCTGCACCCAGCCCTTTGCCTGTCTGCCGAACCACGTCACCGGCAAGGGCATCCTGAAGGAGCTGAAACGCCGCTACCCTTCGGCCAACATCGTGGCGGTGGACTATGACCCCGGCGCGTCGGAGGTTAACCAGCTGAACCGCATAAAGCTGATGCTGGCCGGCGCGAAGTCCGCGCTGAAAACTGCGCGCAAGCACGGTTAGGGCGTGAGGGCGTATAACGAGGCGGATATGTATGTGCCTGTGAAGGCGCACTTGGAGGCTCTGGGCTTTGCCGTGAGCGCGGAGGTGCATAGGTGCGACATTGTGGCCACGCGCGGGGACGATGTGGTGGTGGTGGAGCTAAAGCGGGCGTTTGAGCTGCGGCTGGTGTACCAGGGTATGGCGCGGCAGAGCCTCACCCCGCTTGCCTACCTCTGTGTACCGCGCCCGCGCAACATGCGTTCCGCCGCGTGCAAGGACATGTTACGGCTTGTGCGGCGGCTGGGGCTGGGGCTGATGCTTGTGGCGATGGACAGCCCGCTAAGGCAGGTTGATGTGGCCGTGCAGCCGGATTACGATGGGCGGACGGACGGCGCGAAGAGGCGCAGGCTCCTGGCGGAGATCGCCGGGCGCGCCGTGGGGCAGAATGTCGGCGGGGTGACGCGCACCAAGATCAATACGGCCTATCGGGAACAGGCCATACGCATAGCCTGCGCGATGGAAACCTTCGGCGAGCTTTCGGCCAAGCAGCTTGTGCGAACCTACGGATGCGCAAGCGGCGCGTACCGCGTGATCTACATAAATACCTACGGCTGGTTCGAGCGTAGGGGCAAGGGTCTGTACGGCCTTTCCCGCGAAGGAGAGGTCTTTCTGCGCACAGACGAGCAGTTCCGTGAAGTGATTGCGCACTACCGCAGGTTTTTCGCAGGGTTCTAATAAGCTGTCCTCCTGAATAGATTGTGGAAAGGGACAATCTGTACACAGGAGGATATTTTATGCGGAGAATGCCCGAAAATGCGGGGTTAAGCGACGAAGCCGCTGTGAGTTCGCGCAGGATGCACGGGAGCAACGCGCTGACACGCCGTGCGCGGCGCGGGTTTATGAGCCAGTTCTTGGCCAGCTTCGGCGACCCTATCATCAAGATACTGCTGATCGCGCTGTTCGTGAATGTGATGTTCATGTTTCGGGATGCCAATATTTACGAAACCATCGGCATAGCCCTGGCCGTGCTGCTTGCGACCTTTGTGTCGACTCTTTCGGAGTACGGCAGTGAGTCGGCCTTCGACAAGCTGCAGGAAGAGAGCGAGCAGGTGCGGTGCCGCGTTCAGCGCAACGGGCGGCTGTGTGAAATATCGGTGAATGATGTTGTCGTGGGCGATCTGATATTCTTGCAGGCGGGGGAGCGTGTGCCGGCGGACGGGATGCTGGTGCGCGGAGAGCTTACGGCGGATCAGTCCGCCTTAAACGGCGAGAGCAAGGAGGCGGCGAAGAGCGCGTCGGGGCAGCTTCTTGCGCAAGCGGGGCAGGACGCGGCCTTCACCGCCAAGGACAGGCTGTTCCGCGGCAGCATCGTATGCTCCGGCGAAGGCACCATGCTCGTGACAAAGGTGGGAGACTCGACGTTCTACGGCGCGCTGGCCTTCGAGATACAGGAGGACAGCACGCCAAGCCCGCTGAAGGAGAGGCTGAGCGTGCTGGCTGGCACGATCTGCCGCATAGGCTACGCCTGTGCGTTTGTAGTGACCTTCGCCGCGCTGTTCAACAATATCGTGATAGACAACAACTATGACCCCGTGCTGATACAGGAATATCTTTCGGACTACAGCCGCGTTCTGCGCGACGTTCTGCGCGCGCTGACCCTTGGCGTGACGGTGATCGTGATGGCCGTGCCGGAAGGCCTGCCGATGATGATAACCGTGGTGCTGTCGTCCAACATGAAGAAGATGCTGCGCGACAACGTGCTGGTGCGCAAGCTTGTGGGCATCGAGACGTCAGGCTCTCTCAACATCTTGTTCACCGACAAGACAGGCACCCTCACCGAGGGCAAACTGGAGGCGGCCATGTTCCTGGACGCGGCCGGCCACAAGGTGAGCTTCGGGCAGCTGCGCGGGCAGAAGCTGTTCGAGTTTGTGAAGCTGAACTGCTTCTTCAACAACGGCGCGCACCTTGGGCGTGTGTCGGGCGGCGCGAAGTTTGCCGGATCCGACAATCTGCGGGCGATAGGCGGCAACTCCACCGACAGAGCCTTGCTGAACTTCATCAAGAGCGACATATCGGACATCGCGGGGTGCCGCAAGACCTTCGCCATGCCCTTCGATTCCGAGAAGAAGTACTCCTCCGCGCTGATAGAAGGTTTACATAACAAACGCCTCGTGAAGGGCGCGCCGGAGCGGATCCTGCCGATGTGCCGCAATGCCTATGACGCCGGCGGCAACACTGCCGCCCTTGCGCCCGAGGCCGGGATCATGGCGCAGCTGGAGGGACTGTGTTCGGGCGGAATGCGGGTGATTGCCCTGGCGGAGGGTACGCCCGGCGGCGGAAAGGACGCAACGCCAGACAACCTGACCCTGGTGGGTTTCGTCGGCATACGGGATGAGCTTCGCCCGGAGGCCGCGGAGGCCGTGGCAAGCATACGCGGAGCCGGCATACAGACCGTGATGATCACCGGCGACAACGCCAGGACCGCCGCGTCCATCGCCGTGAGCGCGGGTATTATCGACCGCTTCGACGGTGAAGACGCCGTGATAACAAGTGACGCTCTGGCGCGGCTTAGCGACGCGGAAGTTACGCAGAGGCTTCCGCGGCTTCGGCTGGTGTCACGCGCCCTGCCCTCCGACAAGAGCCGGCTGGTGCGCCTTGCGCAGGAGGCGGGGCTTGTGGCCGGCATGACGGGGGACGGCGTAAACGACGCGCCCGCGCTGAAACGCGCCGACGTGGGTTTCGCCATGGGCGACGGCACGGAGATCGCCAAGGAAGCGGCCGACATCGTGATCTTGGACAACAACATATCGTCCATCGCCAAGGCGGTGCTGTACGGGCGCACCATCTTCAAGAGCATACGCAAGTTCATCATCTTCCAGCTTACGGTGAACTTCTGCGCCGTGGGCGTGTCGGTTATCGGGCCGTTTATCGGCGTGGAGGCACCCGTCACCATCATCCAGATGCTGTGGATCAACATTATCATGGACACCCTGGGCGCGATAGCCTTCGCCGGCGAAGCACCCCTGCGCGAATACATGAAGGAGCCGCCCAAGAAGCGCAGCGAGCGCATCATCAACCGTTACATGTACAGCCAGATCGTGTTCACCGGCGCGTATACCGTGGCCCTGTGCATAGCGTTTGTGAAGCTGCCTTTCTTCCTGGGGTTCTTCCGCGGAGACTATCGCATACTCATGAGCGCGTTCTTCGCCCTGTTTATCTTTGCGGGGGTGTTCAACAGCTTCAGCGCACGCACGCACAGGCTGAACCTCTTCGCCTACATCGGCCGCAACAGGATGTTCATGCTGATCATGATTGCCGTGACGGTGATCCAGCTCTCGATGGTATACTTCGGCGGGGAATTGTTCCGCGCGGCGGCGCTGCACGCGGCGGAGATGGCAGTGGTGATACTCCTTGCCGCAACGGTGATCCCCGCGGACACCCTGCGCAAGATACTGCTGCGCACGGCAAACCGTAAGGGCTTCGTGTAACGCGAAAAGGGGCTGCCCGCTAATTTCTTAGCAGCAGCCCCTTTTGCGGCTGTGTCTACCGGAGCAGGAACAGGATGTACTCGATAATTCCGGTTATGCCCACGTTGCAGATGCCCGTGCAGATCATCTTGAAGCTACGTTCGCGCTTTTGCTCGCGCCGGCGCAGCAGATCTTCCGCGTCGGCCCATATGTGGGTCTTGATGCTCGGCAGGGCGGCGTAGAAGCCGGCAAGGATCACAAACGCCCCTGCGGCGAAGTTCGCGCGAAGCACGAAGGCGGTGGTACTAAGCCCAAGGTGATCGGGTACGCCGCCAGAGAAGAACAGCCACGCCAAGGCCAGCACCGTGATGATGGCGGCAATGGCGGCGGCGGTGGACACAATGTTGAGAAAGCTTCGCAGCCTGCCGGGCATTACTTGCCGGCGACGTGGCAGGCCACAGAGCGGCCGGGTTCAAGCTCTCTGAACTCCGGGTCGGTGTCCCTGCAAATGTCTTCGCGCTTGAAGCATCTGCCGTAGAAGCGGCAGCCCGGGGGCGGGTTGATGGGGCTTGGTACGTCGCCCTCCAGGATTATGCGCTCGCGCTTTACGTCCAGAGCCGGTATGGGTATGGCGGAGAGCAGAGCCTGGGTGTAGGGGTGCAGAGGCTTGACGAAGATGGACTTATAGTCCGACATTTCTACGATCTTGCCGAGATACATCACGGCGATGTTGTCGCTTACGTGTTTGACAACGCTTAGGTCGTGGGATACGAAGAGGTAGGTCAGCCCGAATTCCTTCTGGAGTTCGTCCAGCAGGTTCAGGATCTGCGCTTGAATCGACACGTCCAGAGCGGACACAGGCTCGTCCTGCACGATGAATGTGGGGTTCAGCGCGAGTGCGCGGGCGATGCCTATGCGCTGGCGGCGGCCGCCGTCAAGCTCGTGGGGGTATACGTCCTCCAGCCTTTCGGCCAGGCCCACAATGTTCATCAGCTCCTTTACCCTCGTCAGGCGGTCGTCCTTGCTCCCCACGCTGTTGATGATGAGAGGTTCGACAATGTTTTCGAACACGCTCATGCGCGGGTTAAGCGACGCGAAGGGGTCCTGGAAGATGAACTGCGCGTTACGCCGAAACGCGCTCATGCGCTGTTTGTCGAATTGGAGGATGTTTTCCCCGGCGAAGTTCACCGTGCCGGCCGTGGCTTCGATAAGCCGCAGAACCACGCGCCCCGTGGTGGACTTGCCGCAGCCGCTTTCGCCCACAAGCCCAAGTGTCTCGCCCTTGTTGATCGAAAAGCTGATATCGTCCACTGCGTGCAGCAGCCCGTTCTTTGTCTTAAAATACTTTTTAAGACCCTGTACTTCCAATAGCGCGGACAAAGAATCACGCTCCCTTCGTGTCGCCGTACAGCAGACACTTTACGAAATGCCCCGGCGCGGATTCCACGTCCTTGGGCAGCTGTTGTGAACACTCCGGCATGGCCTTGTCGCAGCGCGGGTGGAAGGGGCAGCCTTCCGGCAGGAACATGGGGTCCGGGGTGAGGCCCTTTATCGGGGTCAGCTTGGCCTCGTCCCTGTCGATAACGGGGATGGAGTTGAACAGGCCGATGGTGTAGGGGTGCTTGGGGCTGGTGAACAGATCGCGTGTGGGCGCGGATTCCACGATTGTGCCGGCGTACATGATTGCAACCTTGTCGCAGATTTCGACGACGATGCCGAGGTCGTGAGTTATCATGATCATGGAGGTGTTAAGCTCCTGCTTGAGGTTGCGCATAAGCTCGAGGACCTGCGCCTGTATGGTAACGTCCAGCGCGGTTGTGGGTTCGTCGGCGATCAGCAGCTTGGGGTTGCACGCAAGGGCGATGGCGATAACAACGCGCTGGCGCATACCGCCGGAGAACTGGTGGGGATAGTCCTTGCCGCGTTCCTTGCGTATGCCCACCTTTTCCAGCATTTCGTCGGCGCGTTCCATGGCTTCCATCTTGGACACACTCTTGTGCAGCAGCACAACTTCGGCTATCTGGTCGCGCACAGGCATTACGGGGTTGAGGCTTGTCATCGGGTCTTGGAAGATCATGGAGATCTGGCTTCCGCGCACCCTGCTTGCCTGTGCTTCGCTAAGCTGCAGAAGGTCCTGGCCGTTGAAGTTGATGGTGCCGCTTGCGGTCAGGCCGGGCGGGCTTTGGATCAGGCGCATGATGCTCAGCGCGGTGGTGGTCTTGCCCGCGCCCGTTTCACCCACAAGCCCGATAACTTCGCCGGAGCTTAGGCTGAACGAGAGGTTGTTCACGGCCTTTACGATGCCTTCTTCAAGGAAGAAGTGTGTGCTGAGGTCATGAACCTCCAGCAGGTTTTCGGTGTTGTCAGCCATTCGAGGTTGCGCCTCCCTTCTCGGCCGCCGCCTGCAGGTCTTGCATCATCTGCATGGCGCGCGCGTCCTGCATCTTCTTGAACTTGCGCTTCGAGAAACCGGCGGAGCGCAGCTTTGGGTCCAGCGCGTCGCGCAGGCCGTCGCCGATCATGTTGAACGAGAATATTATCAGGGCGATCATCATGCCCGGGAACACCGTAAGGTGCCAGTAGCCGGCCAGCATCCACTGGCGGCCTTCGGAAAGCATCGCGCCCCACTCGGGCACCGGCGGCTGTATGCCAAGGCCGATGAAGGACAGCCCCGCGCCCGCAAGGATCGCGCTGGCCATACCCATGGACGCTTCCACGATAACGGGCGCCATGCAGTTGGGCAGGATGTGCCGGGTGATGATGCGGAAGTCGCTTGCTCCGCAGGCCCGCGCCGCTTCGACAAACTCCTGCTCCTTGAAGATGATAACCTGGGCGCGTATCGTTCGGGCGTAAATGGGTATCGCGCTGATGCCCACCGCCACGATAACCGGCATGATGCCATGCCCCAGCACACCAACTATGGCAATGGCCATCAAGATACTGGGCACTGCCAGGAATATGTCTATCGCGCGCATGAATACGTTGTCGATGATGTTGCCGTAATAGCCCGCTATCGCGCCGATGGCAAGCCCGAAGGTTATGCCGATCGTCACGACAAGCACGCCGATCATCAGGGAGATTCTGGAGCCGTGCGCTATGCGCGAAAATACGTCCCTGCCGAGATGGTCGGTGCCCATTATGTTTTCCCCCGATGGGAACTGGCGCACGTTGCCCCAGTCCTGCAGGTTGTAGCCCGGCATACCGTCAACTTCCGGCGCGACAACCCCCGCAAACAGAGCCATCAGCACCATGCATGTAAGGATGATCATGCCCAGGATGGCCAGGGGGCTTTTTTTCAGTCTCTTCCAAACTTCGGCGAGACGGCCTTGCTTTTTTGTCTGCAAAACATTGAACCCCCTTTACTTGTATTGTGAGCGGATGCGCGGATCCAGGAACGCGTAGAGGATGTCTACGAACAGGTTTACGACGGCGAAGGCCATGGCGATAAGCAGCACGCCGCCGATTGCCGTCGGCCAGTCCAGCCGCAGAACGGACTCAACCATATAGCGGCCAAGACCGGGTATGGCAAAGATGGTTTCCGTAAGGATCGCGCCAGAAAGCAGCATACCGAAGGAGAGACCGGCGGTGGTCGTAACCGGTATCAGTGCGTTGCGAAGGGCGTGGCGCAGGATGACGACAAACTCCTTCTGACCCTTCGCGCGGGCCGTGCGTATGTAGTCTTGGCGTATGCACTCGAGCATACTGGAGCGCGTCATACGCATGATGATGCCGGCGGAGCTGGTGCTGATGGCGATGGTGGGCATTATCCACTGCGCCGGCTCTATAAAGCCCGTGGCCGGCAGCAGGTTCAGCTGCACCGTAAAGAACAGGATCAACATCATGCCCAGCCAGAAGTTGGGTATCGACACGCCCAGCAGGGCGAAGAACGTCGCGCCGGTGTCGAATACCGTATATTGTTTGATGGCGGCTATGATGCCCAGCGGGATGCCCACGAACAAGGCCACGATTATGCCGAAGGTGGCCAGCCGTATTGTATGGGGAAAACGCGCGAAGATCTCTTCGTGAACGGGGCGTCGTGTGCTCCACGATATACCGAAGTCGAGCCTGGCCACATTTCCCGCGTAAGTAAGCAAGCGTATGATAAAGGGGTCGTCCAGGCGGAACTCCTCGCGGACGCGGGCGATATCCGCCGGCTGCGCGCCTTCGCCGAGAATAATGCTGGCCGGATCCCCCGGGACAAACTCGCTTAGTGTGAACATGATGATTATAACGCCAAGTAACACCGGTACCAGCATTAGGAAGCGTTTGAGAATATATTTATGCACAGCGTCACCTTCTTCTGCCTCTAAAAGACCCAACCCCACAACCTTGCGGAGTGGACGTATCACCGTCCGCTGTACCTACTCGGTTGTGGGGTATGGGTTTGTTACAGGGCTAGATTAGTATGTTTTCAAGACTAGTCAAGCCACACGGGTGCGTAGTTGTGCGACAGTGTGGGGCTTGGCACGAAGCCTTGAACCCTTGGGCTTACCGCGTTGGCGATTTCGCCTTGGCGCAGGATGATAAGGGGCGCGGCTTCGGCGATGATCTGCTGTGCTTCTGCGTAAATTTCCATACGAACCGCAGGGTCTGTCTCCGCGCGGCCTCTTTCGAGCAGGGCGTCAAGTTCCGGAGTGGACCAGAACGCGCGGTTGCCCGGCGCGCCGTAGCTGGAGGAGTGGAGAAGCGGGAAGAGGGCGTAGTCAGCGTCGCCCGTAACGGTGGTCCAGCCGATGATCATCATTTCGTGATCGCCGCGGTCCGCGCCTTCAAGGTACGCGCCCCATTCCAGAGTTTGTATCGAAACATCTATGCCGATCTGAGCCAGCGAGAACTGTACCATTTCAGCAACCTGCTGGCGCAGTGTGTTCGGGCTGTTCCACCAGATGGAGGTGGAGAAACCATCGGCGTAGCCGGCTTCGGCAAGCAGTGCGCGCGCCGCGTCAAGATCCGGGCGGGTTGGGGGTGCCGGCCAGTAGCCGAAGGCGCCCGGAGGCACGGGGTGGCCGTACTGCGGGCCGCCGAGACCCATCCACACGAGATCGCGGATTGCCGAAGTGTCAAGAGCCAGGCTGATGGCTTGGCGCACGAGCGGGTTGTTGAGGTATGGCTGGCGAGTGTTCATCCATATAAAGTCTGTGCCCATTGTGAGACGGCTCACAACGTTCGAGTTCGGATCCGCCTCGGCAACGGGAACGTCGGCCGGGGTTATGTTGAGCGCGATGTCAGCCGTGCCGCTTGTTACCTCGATCAGCCTTGTGGAAGGATCGGGAACGTTGCGGAATGTGAGAGTTTCCAGCATCGGCACCGCGCCGAAGTAGTTTTCGTTACGCACGAACTCGATACGGTCGCCGATAACATGTTCTACGAATACGAACGCGCCGGAACCTACGGGGTCTTGCGCGAACGCGTCGTCACCCATCGACAGAACCAGATCCATCGGCACGATGCTGGCGGCCGGGTGGGCAAGGTGGGCGATTATGGGCGAAAACGGCATTTCGAGATGTACTGTGAGGTTGAAATCGTCCGTTGCCTCTGCGAAGTCGATCATGCCGAGGATCGGAGCGGCGTTTGGTATGTCGCCCGCGCGTGTCAGCGAGAAGGCTACGTCGTGCGCTGTAAGCTGGGTTCCGTTGTGGAAGTATACGTCCCGGCGGATCTCGATGTTCAGCGTCTGCGCGTCGGACATCTCCCAGTTGACCGCGAGTTCCGGGGTAACTTCGAATGTGTCGTAGTCCTGCCTGAACAGTGTGGAATAGGCCAGGCGCGCGAACTCGGCCGAGGCGGAGTCGTTGGACTGCGGGGGATCCATGGATATTGCGAGGGACGGTACGAGTACGGTCAGGCCGCCTCCGCCCGCTGCGCTTGGGTCGGGGGTGGTGTCCCCCGGCGGGGCAGGTTCTGCCTGTGTCTGCTCTTGCGGTGCGGGTTGTTCCGGGGGGGCTGTCTGTGTCGGGGTACATGCCGCAAGCGCGATGATCAGCGCAAGCATGGACGACATCAGCAGCGTAAGGTGCTTCTTCTTCATAGTGCATCTCTCCTTTACAATTTGATTACAAAGCGTAAACAAATTCTACAGCAGTAAACGTTGTTTGTCAAGCGTTGTTATGGTGAAACAACTTACATAGGCGTTATTTGGCACGATTTATGTTAAAATGATTATTGCAAACACTGGAAAAATAGTATACACTGGAACAAAGGAATTTTGGCCGTGAGGCCGGTGTAAATACCATTTTGGAAAGGATGGTTGCAATGTCTGGAGAGTGTGAGTTTGCGGGCATAGAGTTGGACGCGGATCTGCCCGAAATGCCGGAGTTTCTGCCGGGGCTCAGGCGCGCGCCGCGGCGCGAGGCCGTAATGTCTGCCGGAGACAAGGTAACAGCCGTGAAGAACGCCCTGCGATACATACCCAAGCAGCACCACGAGCAAATGGCGAAGGAATTTGCGCAGGAGCTGGAGGAACACGGCCGCATCTACGGATACCGCTTTAGGCCCAAGGGCAGGCTCTACGGCAAGCCCATTGACGAATACGCAGGGAGATGCACCGAGGGCAAGGCCTTCCAAGTTATGATCGACAACAACCTGGACTTCGACGTCGCGCTGTATCCATACGAGCTTGTGACCTACGGCGAGACGGGGCAGGTGTTCCAGAACTGGATGCAGTACCGGCTGGTGAAGAAGTATCTGGAAGTGATTACGCAGGAGCAGACCCTTGTGCTGCTCTCCGGGCATCCGCTGGGGCTGTTCCGTTCGCACAAGATGGCACCGCGCGTTATCGTGTGCAACGGTTTGATGATCGGGCTGTATGACAACCAGGCGGCGTTTGGCCGTGCGGCGGCCTTGGGCGTGAGCAACTACGGCCAGATGACGGCCGGCGGCTGGATGTACATAGGCCCGCAGGGAATAGTCCACGGCACATTCAACACCTTGCTGAACGCGGGGCGCATGATGCTGGGCATCGGCAAGGATGAGGACTTGGCGGGCAAGCTGTTTGTTACGTCCGGCCTGGGCGGAATGAGCGGGGCGCAGGGCAAGGCGGCGGAGATCGCGGGCGCGGTGAGCATCATCGCGGAGGTGGATCTTTCGCGCATAATTACGCGGCACGAACAGGGCTGGGTGAGCGCGCGGGCGGGTTCGCCGGAGGAAGCCGTGTCCACGGCCAAGGCGAAGCTTGCGGCCGGGGAGGCCTGCGCCATAGCATACCACGGCAACGTGATAGACCTTCTGGAGTATATGCTGGAGCAAAACGTACATATCGACCTATTGTCCGACCAGACATCCTGCCACGTGCCGTATGAAGGCGGATACTGCCCGCAAGGGCTGACCTTCGAACAACGCACCGACATGCTCCGGAGCGACCCCGCGCGGTTCAAGGAACTGGTGGACGCTTCACTGCGGCGGCACTACGAGCTTGTGCAGCAGTATCACAAGCGCGGAGCCTACTTCTTCGATTACGGAAACAGCTTCCTGAAGGCCGTGTATGACGCGGGCGCGGCGGATGTGTGCAAGAACGGCAAGGACGAAGTGGACGGCTTTGTGTTCCCGTCCTATGTGGAGGACATTTTGGGCCCCCACCTGTTCGACTACGGCTACGGCCCCTTCCGCTGGTGCTGCCTCTCCGGCAAGCAGGAGGATCTGGACGCAACGGACGCCGCCGCAATGGCCTGCATAGACCCGGACCGCCGCTACCAAGACCGCGACAACTACGTCTGGGTGCGCGACGCAAAGAAGAACAAGATGGTCGTCGGCACCAAGTGCCGCATACTGTACCAAGACGCCGAAGGGCGCACCAAGATCGCGCTGAAGTTTAACGACATGGTGCGCAACGGCGAGATCGGCCCGGTAATGCTGGGGCGCGACCACCACGACACCGGCGGCACAGACTCGCCGTTTCGCGAGACATCCAACGTAAAGGACGGATCCAACATCACGGCGGACATGGCCACGCAGTGCTTCGCGGGCAACTGCGCGCGCGGCATGAGCCTTGTGGCTCTGCACAACGGCGGCGGCGTGGGCATCGGCAAGTCTGTCAACGGGGGCTTCGGCATGGTGCTGGACGGCAGCGCCGGGGCAGATGCTATACTAAACATGGCCATGCCGTGGGACGTAATGGTGGGCGTTTCGCGCCGCGCATGGGCGGCCAACGAACATGCCGTGGAGACCGTGCGAGCCTACAACGCAAACAATTCGGACACAGACCACATAACCCTGCCGAACGTGGCAGACGAAGAACTGGTGCGAAACGCGCTGAAATACGTGTAGCAGAAACAAGTCGTTAACAATCGGAAACATTTAAGCCCTTTCTTGGAAAATGTGCTATACTGTGTAATAAGGGAAGGTGCCCTGTTGCGCCGGACCAATGTTTTATACAAATTCCGACAACATGATTTTTCGACAGGGGGAGAGTAGCATGAGTAAAATCAAAAAGTACAAATTTATGATTGCACTGTTGTTAGTTGTTTCGCTGGTCATTACGAGATCTGAAGCCTTGGTGCTTGCCGATCTTTTCGGCGGCGGCGGCGAAAGTTCGTCGTACAGCGGCGATTCGTCGGGCGACAGCGGTTCGGCCGGCGGTGCTTCGGACACAGTAGCGTCTGACGACACATCGAGCAATGACGGCAGTTCGTCCGATGATAGCTTGTCCGGCGACGGTTCGTCCAATGACGATAGTTCGTCAAACGACGGCGGCGGCTCGGCAGACGCCGGCAGCGCAAGCGATAACGATACATCGGGCAGTGCTGACACATCGGGAAGCACTGACACGTCGGGCGATGCCGGCACAACCGGCGATGATGACGACGATGACGACGCACCCGTTCAAGGCGGCGGAGACGACGGCGAAAACGAAGCTGGAACAGGCGGCGACGGCGATGATGAGAACGCTAACGGTGACGCAACCAACGAAGGCGACGAAAACGACGGCGACGAGTATTACGGCGAAGGCGGCTCCGGCGCAGCGGCTCCTGGCGGCGGCAGTGGTGACGAATACTACTACGACGACGAATACGGCAGCGACGGCGAAGGTCGGGACGGCCAATACAACGAAGATTACGAAGAACTTGAAGAAGAAGAGGAAGAGTACGAGGAATACGATGAGTACTACTATGCAGAAGAATGCGAATGCGAAGGCGAGAGCGAATGCGGATTCCTTGGCATAGCCATGATGGCCGCCGGCAGTCTTGCCTTGGAAATTCCGAGAAATTTGTCCGTGGAAGCAACCATTGAGTGGGGCATTCGGAACGCGCAGATAATCTCTGATAACGGAAGCACTATAAGAAGGTCAAGGCTCAACCTCACTCATCTTTTGCACGAGGCAGGCCACAGCTCCTCTAATATAACCCTCAGCAGTGCTATACAGGTGGAAAGACCCGGCGACGGACAGTTCAGAACCTATGACTATCTCTACCTGTTCGCTACATCGGCCTTGACAATTAATGCTCCGAATTCAAGGCACTTTGTAGCGCCGGAGGGGATCAACCTTACCCTGTCAGGCCCTCAGGGCGGCCTGCAGAACGACCCTAATGTTGACAACGGCAACAGATTTGTGCTTGACGGCAACAGCACCGGCGGCGGCATATTCATTGGAAGCCGCGGAAACGGCGCGTTTAACAGCGGCGTGCAGGGTGGCCTAACTGGCCACCAGCCCGATGGGCGAGCGCATGCATCGCGCGAAAACAGTACAGCCGCAATTGATCCGACAGGCGTATATTCCCATCTGTACATGGGCGTTTCGGGGTATCCCGGCGTTCCGGGTGAATTGGGGCCTAACCCTCCGCAGCTCTTTGTACGTTATCCGTTCCAGGGCGGCATCACATTCAGAAACATAGTACCGCCGGCGGGCGGCGAACGGCATCAGACATATAACGACGGCCAGGCAGCGCACGGCAACGGAACGAACCTGTTTGTAAGCGCGGTGTTCAGCCACGGTACGCTTAGGTTCGACGCGCATACTCGCTTTGAGAACGTGCAGGGTCAAGGGCATGTGTCGATGATGTCGGTTTATACTCGATATCATGGCAACATTCAAGGAACCAATTCTTCTCCGCATCCGCAGCTTACGGGTATGCCTTGGTGGATTCTCCAAACTCCGCCGGGCGCGATATCCTTCTCGGGCAACCCGACGGAGATCGAATTCCGGACGCCGCCGCCGGTTACAGGCGGAGGAACGGAACCCGAAACAACTACGCCGGATATAACAACAACACCGGAAATTACAACAACACCGGAAGTAACGACTACACCGGAAATCACAACAACACCGGAAGTAACGACTACACCGGAAGTTACAACAACACCGGAACCGACAACGCCGGAGCCGATCAAAATCTTCATCGAGCATCACGAGATCGAGTACGGCACAGGCAACACCACGCGTTCCCGCTACCAGCCGCCTATCGAAGGCTGGGGCATGAGGAACTGGTGGCACGATGATTCCACCATGGTGTGGGAGTACGATCCGTACTTGCCGCCCGGAACGCCGCAAAGCTTTGTAGTGCCCGCAGTACCCGTACCATTCGATGAATTTGATGCGAACACTCCCGTGAACACTCCCGGGCTCTATGAAGAGCTGGAGTTAGTGCGGTGGGATACGGATGTTACGGTGCGCTTCTACAATAGGATAGGCAATAGCAGAGTCAGGGTTGGGCAGGGAACAACCGGAACGACGGTTACCGTGCATCCGGACGGAACCGTTACCTCCCGCCCGAGCCTTGTCGGCTTCCCCGACGGTGTGACGTATGTGGTCTTTAACGTTCTCTGGCAGCGCATCACGCCGATTGACGTGTATGTCCGCCACCACGTTATTCCTTACGGAACGGGCGGCAGAACCTTTGTGGACGGCGAATGGGTTTACGCAGACGACATGGACTATATGGATATCACCCGCATTGGTAACTTGCAGGGCGGTTTCGAGAACCATATCCATGTTTGGCATAGAACCGGTACTAACCCCGCGCTGAATACTTCCTTGATTTCACTTAACTGGTATGATCGCAGACTTCCCGCGGATATAGGAAGCGGCGTGTTTGATGATTACGAGTTTGTGCGCTGGGATATTGCGGGCAACATCAGCCTCTACAATGACGACCAGTTCGTAGAGTATGTGCCGTTCAGTTCGTTTATCCGCATGGGAGATCCTAATGTATACCGGGAAACCAGGGCAACTATAGGCGATCCGTTCCAATCGGCAGCCACTAACGCGACACTGGTACTGACGGGCTTCCCAAGAAACGTAAACCGCATAGTGGTACACGGCCTCTGGCAAGAAACTCAGCCTCCGTATCAGCCAATAACATCACCGGAGACGTCACCGGAGACATCACCTGAAACATCACCGGAAACATCACCGGAGACATCACCGGAAACATCACCGGAGACATCACCGGAGACGTCACCGGAGACGTCACCTGAAACATCACCGGAGACATCACCTGAGACGTCACCGGAGACATCACCTGAAACATCACCAG
>WRAA01000011.1 GCA_009780445.1 Defluviitaleaceae bacterium | reverse complement strand
TATGTACTGCTGACCACGGAGCAGGCCGCGGAGCGTATACAGCAAGACCTGGAGGGCGCGTCCGGCCTGATGATATTTTCGTGCATATCGCGCAGCATGACACTGGGCTTCGACCATTTCGGCGAAATGGAGATCGTCAGCCGCCTGATTTCCGGCAAGCTGCCGTACATGATGGCGTGTTCCGGCGGAGAGATCTGCCCCACGAAGGTATCGGAAGGACACGCCGTAAACAGATTTCACAATAATGCATTAGTGGCCTGCTTGCTGTAATGCAGGGTGAGGGATCAATGAGCGACTATGGTGCATTGGAAGCGGAAAACGCGGTTTTGCGGGCGAATGTGAAGAAGCTGGAGCGGGAAGTGCGCATGGCGCAGAGCTTCCTGCACAAGGTCACGCGCGCGTCGGAGGCGAAGGACGCCATCGGCAACGCGCTCTCCCAAGCAAACGCGCGGCAGAAGTCTTACACAGACTTGCTGCTGCACAACTGCCCCAGCATAATAGTGTTGCTGGACGACGCAGGCAGATTTGTGCTTTCCACAAACGCGCTGATGGAAGTCACCGGCACGCCGAACTTCGACTTTATCAAGAACCACGGTTACGAAGAGGTGTTCGCGCAATATTTTTCCCGCGAAACCTTCAAGATGTTCAGGGACGCTATGCAAGGCATTCCCGAACCGGGAGACGCAACGGAGTTTAACGCCTGGATAGATTTCTCGAAGGACGGCAAGCCGCATTACTACTCCGTGGGGTTCAGGCGTGTGGGGCGCGAGGAACACGCCGGCGCAAACATCGAGTCCGGCGTGCTGATCGTGATGCTGGACTATACGGAGCTGATGCTGGAGAAACAGCGGGCGGAAGCGGCAAGCAACGCAAAGTCGGACTTTTTGGCCGTAATGAGCCACGAGATCCGCACGCCCATGAACGCCATAATCGGCCTGAGCACCGCGCTGGACCGAATGGAACTCTCGCCGGAGGCAAGCAAGTTTATCAAGGATATCCAGAGGGCGTCGGATTCACTGCTCGGCATCATCACCGACGTGCTGGACTTCTCAAAGATAGAGGCCGGCAAGATGGAGACCGTGAGCGAGGACTTCTGCCTGCTGTCCATGCTCGAGAGTCTGCGCTCCATGTTCGAACTGCCGTGCAGGGAAAAGCAGTTGGAGCTGCGCTTCAAGATCAGCCCGGATCTTCCCGCAAACATCTGCGGCGACGAAACCCACCTGCGGCAGATACTCACCAACCTGCTGTCCAACGCCGTGAAGTATACGCGCAAGGGGCGCGTAGTGTTTTCCGCGTGGATAGAGGGCGACAACCGCCTGCGCTTCGACATACAGGATACCGGCATAGGCATACGCGAAGCGGAATCCGGCAAGCTCTTCAAGCCCTTTGAACAGCTTGACCTGCGCAGGAACCGCGACGTGGTGGGCACGGGGCTGGGGCTTGCCATTGTGTACAACCTGTGCCGCCTTATGGGCGGCGATATCTGGCTGAACAGCGTGTACGGCGAAGGCTCCACCTTTTCGGTCTACTTGCCGTTTGTGCCGGCGTTGGGCGCGGTCGAGGCGGTTTCGAACGAAGTGAAGGACTTCTTCGCGCCGGACGCGCGGGTGCTGGTTGTGGACGACATGGACTCGAACCTGATCGTGGCCGAGGTGATGCTCGAGATGTTCGACATTTTGCCGGACATGGTGGGGAGCGCGGCCCGGGCCATAAACCTCACGAAGCTGCACCGCTACGACATGATCTTCATGGATCACATGATGCCCGTAATGGACGGCGTGGAGGCAACGCGCGAAATACGGAGCCAGGGAGGGCACAACGCCGTTGTGCCGATAATCGCCCTGACGGCAAACGTGGTGAAGGGTACGGAACAGATGTTCAAGGAGAACGGGATGGACGCGGTTCTGCCGAAACCGCTGGACTATAAGCAGCTTAACAGCTGTTTGCGGAAATGGCTTCCCGTCGGTTTGATCGAAGAAGATGGCGTGTAGCGAGGAGGTGTTGTATGAGCTTGATTATAGAAGGGATTGACGTGGACAAGGGGCTTTCCCAAATGCGGGGCAAGCTCGATCGGTATATGAAGATATTGGCGATATTCAGCGGCGAAGGCCGCAAGAAGATATTGGAGATTGAATCCGCGCTGTCTGCCCGGGATATCGTGCTGTATACAACATTGGTAGACGCCGTGAAGGGCGCGGCCTCAGGCGTTGGGGCGTTGAAATTGTCGGAACGCGCCAAGGAGCTGGAGGACGCGGGGCACCGCAAGGATCAGCCGTACATTCTCGAACACACAGACACCCTGCTGCGTGAGTACGGCATAATTTTGCAAAACATTGACGACGCCTTGGCGCAGGCGCGTACCGGTGAGCGCGTGGACGTAGACCCAAAGGAGCTGGCGGCAACCCTGCTTGCTCTGAAACAAGCCCTGCAAAACGATGATTACGGAGCCGTAAACGCCGCGGTAAGGAACTTGAGAGACCATACCCAGGCCGCCGACATCGGCCCCTATGTTGACGATATAATACGCAACAAGCGGCAAGGCCGTCTTGAAGAGGCTCTTACCGCCGTTGAAGTGTGCTTGGAAAAACTTGGTTACTCGTAGGCCACGCTCTCGATGGTGATGGTGCGCTCGAAGTCGCGCGTTTGCTCGTTGCGGCGCACGGGCATTTTGTTGGACGAAAGGAAGCGCGACAGGCTGTAAACGTCTACCCAGATCTGGTTGTAGCCGTCTTTTTGTGTTTCGTCGAAAATTATTTGCAAACCCAGATGAAGGTGCGGCACGCTGATGTTGTTCACGTTTTCCGTGTCGCTGTAGCCCGTGCGGCCCACATAACCCAGCACGTCGCCCGCGCGGACGAAGCCGCCTTCGGACAGAGCCTTGTGGAAGGGATGGTCGCGGCGCAGATGGGCATAGTAATAATACCTGCGCCGATCCACGCTGCGCACGCCGATGCGCCAGCCGCCGTAGCGGTTCCAGCCCATGGCCTCCACATAACCGTCCTCCACGGCGATCACAGGGGTGCCTGTCCGCGCCATAAGGTCGTGGCCAAGGTGCGGGCGGCTGTAGCCGTAGGAACGCCTCGCGCCGAAGTCGTCGAAGTGGGTGTAGCCGTAGCCCTGCGCAAGGGGGAAGAAGGCGCGCAGGCCATATCTGCGCTCCCGCGTTTCCCCCGCCAGCACCTCATATTCGCCGACCATCCAGCCCAGCACCGCGCCGTAGGCCTTGCGATAAAACGGGAAGAGCTTGAGCCCCTGGGCAAGCTCCGCCATATCCTGCCCCGCGGCAAGCTTTAACGCGGCGGAGCTGATGTGCGGGCAGTGCGGCTCCTTGGGGAACTTGCCCCAGTTTTTCGCCGCGCCGTATGCCAGCAGATCCACCCAGTAGACCGGCGTGCCGGCCTTGTGGAACTTGATGTCATACTCCATGGCCTGTGCCAGCACGGTGTGCGGAACGTCAAACTCCATCCAGCGAATGCGGGTCTCATCGCTAACGCGAACTTCCCGGGCATGTATGTCCGGCGTCAGCAGGACGCTTGTCAGTGTTATGGTCGCCGCAATAACGGCATATCTAAATATACGCATGAGCATAGTCTGCGAAGTTCGCCGAAATTTATACTTGGCGCAGAGCCTTTACCGCATCTTCGTCGGGCGTGACGTAGAGCGTGCGGAAATTGTCGTAGATCACCATTCCCGGCTTCGCGCCGCCGGGCTTGCGCACGTTCTTGCGGATTGTGTAGTCGACAGGCACGTTGGAGCCGTTCTTGCCCTTGCTGTAGTACGCGGCCAGCATGGCGGCCTCGGCCAGGGTTGTGTCGGACACAGGCGCGCCGCCGTTCTTGATAAGAACGTGGGAGCCGGGCATGTCCTTCGCGTGCAGCCAGATATCCTGATTGCCGGCGGTGCGCAGAGTCAGCTCGTCGTTCTGCTTATTGTTCTTGCCCACGAAGATGTCGGTGCCGTTGTGTGACAGATAGTGCAGAGGACGCGCCTTCACGGGTTTTGCGTGTTTCTTGCGCTTCTTTACATAGCCGTTTTCGGCAAGCTCTTCGCGCACTTGTTCGATGTCCGCTTCGTCGCGGCAGGTGTTCAGCGTTTGCAGCAGCGTACGCAGGTATTCCTGCTCCGCGTCGTTGGCGGCCATCTGCTCCCGCAGAGCCGTGAAGGTGCGCTTCTCCTTGTTGTAACGCTTGAAGTACTTCTGGGCGTTCTCGGCGGGTTCAAGGTTCGCGTCCAGCGGGATCTCGACGGTGGGTAGGTTTTCGTCATAGTAGTTTTGCGCGGCGAAGGTTGTCATGCCCTTCTCCAATTGGTAGATGTTGGCGGTCAGAAGCTCGCCCATTAGCTTGTGCTTCTCGCGCCCGGCGATATCGCGCAGGGTGCGGATGTGGGTCTCGTGCTTCTTGGCGCAGCGTTCGGCGTTGTTTGTCAGGTGCTTGCGGATGTCCGCGGTCTTTTGGTCTACACGCAGGCGGGCGTCCTTTTCCGTGTAGAAATGTTCCAGCATTTCGCTGATATCGCCGAAAGGCCGCTTTTCGCAGTCTGCAAGCCCGTTGAACATTGTCATCTCGATTGCGGCGAAGTCCGCCGGCTTGCCGTTGCTGACTACGATTTCCGGCGCGAAGGATTCCGCGCGGATGTCGGCGGTCAGCCGCGCGAAGGTGTCGAAGAGCCTTGCGGCGGCCGCGCCATCCGCCACCGCGCACGTCAAGTCCGGGGCGAGACCCGCGCGGTAGCAGACTTCCGCCGCCGCCGCCGGGGATATGCCGCTGTAGCCGCCCATCAGGAACTGCGCAAGGCCAACCGCGCCGGCCGCTTCAAGACGCGCCAAGAAGTCCGCGCGGTCAAGCTCCATAGGGTTCGTCTTGCCTTGGGAAGGCGGGCGGCTGTAAACAAGGCCGGGCAGAACTTCGCGCACAGAGCTGGTGTCGCGCCCTACGTGCCGCGCGCTGTCCAGTATCACGCCGCGTTCGTCCGTCAGCATGATGTTGCTGTGCTTGCCCATTATCTCGATGATCAGCCGTTTGCGGGTCTCGTCGCCCATCTCGTTGCGGGACTCTACGCCGATCTCGATAATACGCTCGAAGCCCGGCTGTTCCACAGACACGATCTTGCCGCCGCCCAGGTGCTTGCGCAGCACCATGCAAAACAGCGGCGCAGTCAGCGGATTAGCCTTGGCCGTGTTTGTGAAGTGTACGCGCGGGTGCGACGAGTTCGCCGTGATCAGCAGCTTGAGGTTGCTGCCCAGGCTGCGTATGTTGGCCACGATCTCGTCCTTCTCCGGCTGGTATATTTTGTCTATCCGCCCGCCGAGCGCGGCGCGGCGTATATCACGCGTGATGTTCGAAATGACGATTCCGTCGAGAGGCATTGAGATTCTCCTTAGCTGCCGGCGCGAAATGAACTTGACGCACGCCGACTTCGAATGTATAATGGTATAATTACCGATTGTAACACATCGCCGCGGTTAACGCAAACCAAACTAGGGGAGGAACGGCCATGCCATCGGAACGTGAGATAAAGAAGGCTCAGGAGGAATGGCTCTTTGACATACTTATGCTGGTGTCTGCGGATGAAAACGAGCGGCAGAGGCAGCTTGTGGTTATGGCGGAAAAGGCAAAGTCGGGCATGACGAAGGAAGAGATAGCGGAAGTGCGCGAACGCGTGGCCAACGCAAGCAGACGTACTTTGTAAGGAAAGGTCGGCCGTTATGACTACTGTGAAGGTGTTAAACGTAGGCTTCGGGAACATGGTGTTTACGGATAGGATAGTGTCGATAGTCAGCCCGGAGGCCGCCCCCGTGAAGCGCATTATCACGGATGCGCGAAGCGGAGGCAACCTGGTTGACGCAACATGCGGAAGGCGCACCAGAGCCGTAATCGTAACGGATAGCGGCCACGTGGTGCTTTCTTCGCTTCTGCCCGAAACCCTGGCCGGCCGCGCGGTACACAAGGAACTGCCCCCGGACGACGAACAGGACGGATAGCCGCTCCGGTAGCTGTTCTGGTTAAAAATCAGAACAGCTACACATACGAAGGGAATAACTTTCGAAAAGAGGGGCACAAATGAATAACGCGGGAAACAATTCGGGAATGTTGATAATAATATCTGGGCCGTCCGGCTCCGGAAAGGGTACGGTTGTGAAGGCTCTTGATAAGTCGCGCTACGCGCTGTCGGTGTCGATGACCACGCGGGAGAAACGCGCAGGGGAACAGGAGGGCATACACTACTTCTTCCGCACGATGGAAGAGTTTAACATCATGCGCGAAGAGGGAAGACTGTTGGAACACGCATACTTCTGCGGGAACTGCTACGGCACGCCAAGGGACTATGTGGAGCAGAAGATCAACGAAGGCAGTACCGTAGTGCTTGAAATAGAGGTTAACGGAGCTTTGCAGGTTCAGGCGCAGTTCAAAAATTGCATACTCATATTCCTCGTGCCGCCTACAATGAAGGAGCTGGCACGCCGCCTGGTGACACGCAACACAGAATCGGCCGAAACGATAGAAGATCGGCTGTACCGCGCGGAAGAGGAAGTTGAACTTATAGATAAGTATGACTACCTGGTGATCAACAACGATGTCGAAGAGGCCGTGAGGCGCATAGACGCCATAGTCGCGGTGGAATCCATGAAGCCGTTCCGCAGCCAAGGCGTTGTGAGCGAGCTTAGAAACGGAACCTGGCACGGGATGCGCATAGAGGATATGTGCAGGGAGTTTAACACAAACAAGGACGAAGAAGAGGAAGGTGCCAATGTTAAGGCCGTCGTATAGTGAGCTTATGGAAGTTCTGAACAAGCAGGAAGATATCGACATGAAGGTTACGTCGCGCTACACCATTGTGATCGCCGCGGCAAAGCGCGCGCGACAGCTTATCGAGGGCGACGAGGCTCTGTGCGACACTGAATCGGGCAAGGCCGTGTCTGTGGCCATCAGCGAGATGTACGAGGGCAAGCTGGCCATATCGCTTTCCAAGGACGTGCATGGTAACGACGTACACCCCTACAGCCGCAGCGACGGAAGCGACTTCTTCCCGGAATATTCCGGAGACATGGAGTAGTGACCCGCTACGCAAAGGTCGTCGTGGCCGTAACGGCGCAGGAAGTGGACCGCGTGTTCGAATATGCGGTGCCGCCGGAAGTGCGGGAGATCGGCATAGGTTCGCGCGTGATGGTGCCATTTGGGCGTTCTGACAAGCGCGTGGAGGCCTATGTCGTGGGTCTGTCGGACGTGCCGGATTATACGGGGCGCGGCATGAAGTCTGTGGACGCAATTATCGACGGCGGGCCGGTGTTTGACGCTGAACTGCTGGAGCTGGCGGTGTGGATGAGCGGCAAGTATTCCGCCACGCTCTACGAATGTCTGCGCACCATCATCCCCGCGGGTGTGAAGCTTGCCGCGGAAACCCTGCTGACCCTGCACGGCGAAGCGCAGGCCGCCAAGCTTAGCCCGGCGCAGGCCGCCGTGGCGGAATATATTCGCCGGCACGGGGGGAACTGCCTGTTGAGCGAGCTTGAAAACGAGGTAGACCGGGCGCGGCCGGTTGTTGCGGCACTGGTGCGTCTGGGCGTGGTTACAGAGAGCCACAACGTGCAGGACATGCACAATCTGGAGCTGTATGTGCAGTACGCCTATATGAACTATGACACCGATGAAGCGGACGAACCCGCCGACACGGGCGTTATGAGCGGCGCGGCCAAGGCCGTGGTGGAGTTTCTGACAGAACGCGGCGGCACGCCCGTCAGCGACATCCGCAAGTTCCTGAAAATATCGGCTTCGCCGATCAAGACCTTGGCCGCCAAGGGTATTATCGTGACGGAACGGGTGCGCGTTAAACGCAGCACCACCGCTTCGGCGGAGGAGCAGGGCGCGGCCGTGCGCCACAAACTCACGGAGGATCAGGAACGCGCCGTCCGCGAGATCCTTCCGGGCGGCAAGCTTGTGAACCTTGTACACGGAGTAACGGGCAGCGGCAAGACCGAAATTTACATGCGGCTGATAGAATACGTGCTGGAACAGGGCAGGCAGGCCATCATGCTTGTGCCGGAGATATCGCTTACGCCGCAGACCGTCAGTACCTTGTTCGGCCGCTTCGGGCGCAAGCTTTCGGTGACGCACAGCCGCCTAAGCCTTGGCGAACGCTACGACCAATGGAAGAAGGCCCGCGACGGCGAGATCTCCATCATGATCGGCCCGCGTTCGGCGGTGTTCGCGCCGTTTGCGAACCTTGGCCTCATCGTTATCGACGAAGAACACGAAAAGACATATAAATCGGAGACAACGCCCAAGTACAGCACGTTGGAAGTTGCGGAGGAACGCGTCCGAATCTCCGGCGGCAAGGGTTTGGCCGCGCCCAAGCCCATGGTGGTGCTGGGTTCCGCCACGCCCATGGTGGAAACGTACCACGACGCGCTTGCGGGGCGCGTAAAGCTCGTGAGCATTAACACACGGGTGAACGACAGCCCGCCGGAGATCCACGTGGTGGACATGCGCCAAGAGCTGGCCGAGGGCAATACAACCATGTTCAGCCGCCCGCTGGAACGCGCCCTGCGGGCCAACTACGCCGCCGGCCACCAGTCCATACTCTTCCTGAACAGGCGCGGCTTCTCGACCTTTGTGTCGTGCAGAAGATGCGGCTTCGTGATGCAGTGTGACAGCTGCAGCATAAACTATACATACCACACGTTCGACAAGCGGCTGATGTGCCACTATTGCGGCAGGAAGGTGCGCAACCCCGCAACATGCCCGCAGTGTGACTCGCGCTACATAAAGTACTTCGGCCTGGGCACCCAGCGGGTGGAGGAAGAAGTGGCGAAGCTCCTGCCCGGGGTGGGCATTGCGCGGATGGACATGGACACAACCTCCGGCAAGCACAAGCACGAGGAGATCCTTGCGCGGTTTCGCACAGGCGAAGCCGGGGTGCTTATCGGCACGCAGATGATCGCCAAGGGGCTGGACTTCCCGGGGGTTACCACCGTGGGCGTGGTGGCCGCCGATCTTTCGCTCAACAGCGGAGACTTCCGCGCGGCCGAGACAACCTTCCAGCTGCTGACACAGGTGGCGGGGCGTGCGGGGCGCGGGGCGCACAAGGGTGATGTCTACATCCAGACCTACCAGCCCGAGCATTACGCTATAATTTGCGCCAAACACGCCGACTACAACGAATTCTACGACCGTGAGATAATCCTGCGCCGTCAAATGGAGTATCCGCCGTTTTCCCATATACTGACAATACTCGCGTCGGGCGAATCGGAGAAACTGGTTATATCGCTGCTTCACAAACTGCTGGACATCATGCGCGCGTTGGACGGCGCGGCCGATTGCGAGATGCTGGGGCCAAGCCCCGCCGTGGTGTCGAAGATAAAGCACAGGTACCGCTGGCGGCTGATCCTGAAACACCGCGACGAAGCCGCCCTGCGCGACTTCGCAAACTCCGCCGCAAAACGCCTGCGCACACAGGAGGACACAAGCGGCATAACGCTGAATATCACTCTGAATCCACTCACAATCTATTAAGGTAAGAACATGTGCCCAAGCGCATGTTCCGGGAATGGAGAGCATTATGGCACTAAGAAATATACTGTCCGAACACGATGAGCTTCTGCGCAAGATATCCAAGCCTGTGGAGAAGATTACGCCGACAATACTGACACTGCTGGACGATATGGCCGAGACGCTGGACGCCGCCGACGGCGTAGGCCTGGCCGCGCCGCAGGTGGGGATACTGCGCCGCATAGCCCTGGTGCGCGTCCCGGACGACGACATCCTCTACGAACTCATCAACCCAAGGATACTGGAGGCGAGCGGAGAGCAGGAGAAGATGGAGGGCTGCCTGAGCATCGACGGCATTGCGGGTGTTGTGAAACGCCCGGCATACCTGAAGGTGTGGGCGCAGAACCGCAGCCTGGAGGCGTTTGAGCTGGAGGCCGAAGGTCTGCTGGCCATCGCCATTGAACACGAAATCGACCATCTGGACGGAATCCTCTACACGGACAAGGCATACAACATTATGCGGACTTCCAGCCAAGAATACAAGGACTATGTGGAGGAAGAAGAACGCAGGGAAGATGCCGAAAAGCTGGAGAAACGCAGGGCGTGGCGTGCGTCAAGACGCAAGCGGGTGGGTTAGCCCCGGGACAGGCAATCTGCATAAAAATACAGGCCGTTCGCCGGCGTTAAGGGTAGAAAATCCCCGGGTTTCGCGGCGGTGCGGCCTTTTGTTTGCACAAATGCAGAAAATGCTATTGACAAAATGTGACGTTTGTGTTACATTTAGCTTACAATTTATATAGGGTACGAGCTACACCCTAATAATAGCAGTTCCCCTTGACACTTGCTGAATCGGAGCCGGAACCGCAATGGTTCACTGCGGTTCCGGCGAACGATGAAGCTTAGTGTCAAGCGGAACTGCATTACACTGGAGGTAAACCGTTATGAAGAAGAGCAAGATCCTGGCAGGCATTGGCCTGATTTTAAGCGCGATGCTGGTGCTTGGCGCGTGTACGCCGAACCAGCCGGCACAGCAGCCGCCGGCACCCCAGCCGCAGCAGGAAGAGGAGGATGACGACGCGGTGACAGAGCCGTCTCCCGAATATGGCGGGATGATCAACGCCGACGTGTTCTGGTACACCTTTGCCGACACATTCCTGGCCAGCGTGCGCAACTCCATGATCGAGCAGGAAGCGGGCTTCCCGAACCTTAACGTCCGCCACCACGACAGCATGGACAACCAAGCAACACAGACAGAGCAGATCCAAACGGCTATCATGCAGGGCACAGACCTTCTTATCGTGAACATAGTCACCACAGGCGCGGAGGACGTGGCCATGAACATCGTGGATCTCGCCCGCGGCGCGGACGTGCCTGTAATATTCTTCAACCGCGAAGTAAGCGACGATGTTATCAACTCCTACGCAGACTCGGTGTTTATCGGCACTGACGCGGCGGAGGCCGGCGTGTTCCAGGGTATCGCCATTGCCAACTTCCTGATGGACGGCGACAACGCAAGCATCTTCGACGTAGACGGCGACGGCTACATCAGGTACATCATGATGCGCGGCGAACACGGCAACGCGGAAGCCTTCTTCCGCACATACTACTCCGTGAGAACGGCCAACACCATGCTGGCCGACGCGGGCGCGGGCATCACCCTTGTTCCATCCGCGGCGAACGAGACAAGCAGCCTCTACGCCGACGACGGAATCAGCAACTACTTCCTCTACGCCAACTGGTCGGCGGCGGAGTCCTTCAACCTGGTGAACACGGCTCTCTCGGCACACGATCCGACAGCCGGCGACATCGAGCTTGTAATCGCCAACAACGACGACGCGGCTCTGGGCGCAATCCAGGCTCTTAACGAAATCGGCTTTAACACAGGCGCGGCGGGTGCGCCTAAGCTGCCGGTGTTCGGCGTTGACGCAACTGACATTGCAAGAATCGCCATCAACGACGGCACCATGACAGGCACCGTAATGCAGGACGGCGCGGGCATGGGTCTGGCTGTTCTCGAGCTTAGCAACAACATCGCAACCGGCTACAACCTTATGGCCAACACAGGGCATCACAACATTGATGCAACTGCCGCCAAGATCCGTATACCTCACGGTATTGTTAACTAGATAAAGACCTTGAGGGCTTCGCCCTAAACTCCCACAAGGGCTTCGCCCTTGACCCGTATCGCTGCAGAGTTTAGGGTCAAGGGGCGAAGTCCCTTGCAGGGTGCGGGACGAAATCCCACGGTTTGGCACTATTAGGAGGTCGGCGTATGCAGAATCTTCTCGAGATCAGGAATGTCAGCAAGGCCTTCCCCGGTGTGAAGGCTCTTGATGATGTCAGCGTGAGTGTACGCGCGGGTACCATCCATTCGCTGATGGGCGAAAACGGCGCGGGCAAGTCTACGCTGATGAAGTGCCTCTTCGGAATTTACTCCGCCGACAGCGGCGAGTTTGTGCTGGAGGGCAAGAAGGTTAGCTTCGTGAACTCGAAGCAGGCTCTGGAGCATGGTGTGTCCATGGTGCATCAGGAGCTGAACCAGGTACATACACGCAGCGTAATGGAGAATATTTGGCTCGGGCGTTTCCCGTCGGGCCTGCTTGGTATCGACCACGGCAAGATGTACCGGGATACGCTGGCGATATTCAAGGATCTGAACATCGCCGTGGATCCGCGGGCTGTGATAAGCACGCTTTCGGTGTCCCAGCGGCAGATGGTGGAGATCGCCAAGGCGGTTTCCCACGACAGCAAGATACTGGTTTTCGACGAACCAACATCATCCCTTTCGGATGTTGAAGTGGAGCATCTGTTCCGCATAATATTCAGCCTGCGCGACAGGGGCTGCGGAATCATCTATATTTCGCACAAGATGAACGAGATCCTCAAGATTTCCGATGATGTGACGGTTCTGCGCGACGGGCGGCACGTGGCCACAACACCCGCGGCGGAGCTTACGATTGATACGATCATAACGCAGATGGTTGGGCGCGAGCTTAGCAATGTATATCCGCCTAAGGCTAACGTGCCGGGGGATGTTCTGCTGAAGGTGGAGGGTCTCACGGCGACATACCGCAACTTGCGCGACGTCTCCTTCGAGCTTCGAAAGGGCGAGATCCTGGGCGTGGCCGGCCTCATGGGCGCGGGGCGCACAGAGATGCTGGAGAGCCTGTTCGGCCTTGCCACAGTGAAGTCCGGCAAGATTTTCAAGGGCGGCGCCGAAATACACAACACCGGCCCGCGCCGCGCAAAGCGCAACGGCTTCGCCATGCTGACGGAGGAACGCCGCGCCACGGGCATATTCGGCGTACTCAACATCCGCGAGAATACAACTATCGCCAACATAAAGAAGTACCTCGTCAAGAGGCTGTACCTTAGCAGCAAGAGCATGAGCGACGACACGGTGTGGTCCATCGGCAAGTTCCGGGTCAAGACCCACAGCCAGTTCGCGAAGATCAACACGCTGTCCGGCGGCAACCAGCAGAAGGTGATCATCGGCCGGTGGGTGCTGACAAACCCGGACATATACCTCTTCGACGAACCAACGCGCGGCATAGACGTGGGCGCGAAGTACGAGATCTACCAGCTGATGATAGACCTGGCCAAGGAGGGCAAGGCGATCGTAATGGTTTCCAGCGAACTGCCGGAGCTTCTGGGTGTGTGCGACAGGATCTTGGTGATGTCTAACGGCCGCCTTGCCGGCACGGTGGATTCATCCGCCGGCCAGGAAGACATAATGATGCTGGCCGCTAAGTATGTATAGAGGGGGCG
Organism: Defluviitaleaceae bacterium; assembly: GCA_009780445.1. Taxonomy (GTDB): domain Bacteria; phylum Bacillota; class Clostridia; order Lachnospirales; family WRAA01; genus WRAA01. The sequence goes on along the minus strand of WRAA01000011.1, from coordinate 5,289 downwards.
CGCGCTATGGGCGGTATTAAGGCTGTGTGGCAGCGGTATTCGGAGCTGGACACGAAGGGCAAGATGGTCTGGTGGGGCGACTTTCTGATCAAGAACGCCATCTACATCATCATCCTCGCCCTGGTTGCCTATGTGCAGTGGTTCAGCATAGCGAACAATTTTACGAACCAGTTCCTGTCCCTCGGCTCGATGATAGACATTATAAACCGCGCCAGCTCCAGCATGTTCCTCGCGCTTGGTGTCGGCGGAATCATAGTCCTTACGGGAACGGATCTTTCCGCGGGCAGGATCATGGGTCTTATGGCCGTGGTGTCCGCGTCTCTTTTGCAAAACCCGGTGGACATCTTCCCCGCGAAGATGTTCCCGAACCTTGACCCGCCGCCCATTATCATGGTTATGATACTCGTAATGATGATCGGCGGGGTCATCGGCATGTTCAACGGCTTCTTTGTGTCCACGTTTAAGCTGCATCCGTTCATCGTCACGCTTTCCACGATGATCATACTCAACGGCGTGGTGCTGTGGTATGTGCGCATGAACGGCGGCGGCCCCATCGCCGGCCTTACCCCTGAATACGGCCAGTTTGTGCGCGGCACGGTGGACCTCTTCGGCACGCCGGTTCCGCACTTTGTGTTCTTTGCCATAGCGGCCACGGCGATAATGTGGTTCGTCTGGAACAAGACCACCCTTGGCAAGAACATGTATGCCGTGGGCGCGAATGCCGAAGCGGCCAATGTTTCTGGCGTGTCGGTGAAGGCCACTACCATTATGATATTCGGCATTGCCGGCGTGTTGTACGGCTTCTCCGGTTTTGTGGAGGCCGCCAGAATCGGTTCCAACGGCCCCACTACGGGCGTTATGGCGGAGCTTGACGCAATCGCGGCCTGTGTTATCGGCGGCGTGTCCTTCACGGGCGGCGTGGGCAAGATCCGCGGGATCGTAACGGGCGTGATCCTGCTGCAGGTCATAAGCGTGGCTCTGCAATGGCTCGGCGTATCGTCCGACGTGCGCCTGATCATCACCGGCACGATCATCCTGACGGCCGTCGCGCTGGACATGCGCAAGTACCAAGCTAAGAAATAGCTGTTTCACGAAACCCCAGGGCGTCCATGAACTTTACAAAGTTGCGGATGCCCTTTTCGTCGTGCTTGAACACCCCGGCGTCGGCCAGAACCTTGGCGAATACGGCGGCTACCTCGTCTTGGATGATGCTTTGGGCTTCCGCGCGGGAAAGGCCGGTGCCGTGCCTCTCGCACAGGGCGGACATCCAGCCCAGGTGCTTGTGCAGCGGGTGCGCGGGATCCCGGGCGGGTTCGGCGGACGCGTTTCCTTGCAGCACCTCGGCAATGCCCTCAAGCTCCGCCAAGAGCCTGCCGGGAAGCACGGCAAGCCCCATAACCTCGATCAGGCCGATGTTCTCCTTCTTGATGTGGTGCAGATCCGCGTGGGGGTGGAATAAACCCAGCGGATGCTCGTCCGTCGTGCGGTTGTTGCGCAGTACTATGTCCATCTCGAAGAGGCCGGCGGCGTTTCGCCGCGTGATGGGCGTGACGGTGTTGTGGGGCGTGCCGTCCGTGTGCGGCAGGATGTCCGCCGCGGGATCCGCGTAACCGCGCCAGCCCTCGAGAATGTGCATGGCGGCGTGTACAACGCGGATCTTATTTGCGTCTGCTAAACGTATGACGGACATCGGCCACTTCACAAGTTTTACGGATGTGTGCGCGTATTGCGCGTGGGAAAAGTGTTTGTATGCCGGCGCGGTCTCCATGGGGAAGGTGTGGCGGCCGCCCTGGAAGTGGTCGTGGCTGAGGATGGAGCCGCCCACGATGGGCAGATCGGCGTTGGAGCCGATGAAGTAGTGGGGGAACTGCTCCGTGAAGTCCGTAAGGCGGCGGAAGGTGGCTTCGCCAAGCTTCATGGGTCGGTGCAGCTCGTCCAGCACGATGCAATGTTCGTTGTAGTAGACATATGGCGAATATTGGAAGTGCCACGTCTCGCCGTGCAGGACAAGGGGTATGGTGCGGTGGTTCTGCCGCGCGGGGTGGGCGGCGTTGCCCGCGAAGCCCACGTTCTCGGCGCAGAGCAGACACTTGGGGTAGCCCGCTTGCTGCGCGTCTTTTGCGGCGGCGATATCGCGCGGATCCTTCTCCGGCTTCGAGAGGTTGATGCTGATTTGCAGTTCGCCGAATTCGGTGGGGCTGCTCCAGCGCACGTCCTTGCTTACGCGGTCGGATTGGATGTAGTGGGTGGCGCGGCAGAATCGGTAGAACTCCCGCGTGGCCGTGTCGGGGGATGTGCCGTAGTTGGCGCGGAAGCGGCGCACGACATCCGATTGGCGCGGCGTAAGCAGACCCATAATTCTTGCGGCGAAGAGGTCGCGGGCGGCCGCGGTGCGGGAGATAAGTAGGCCGCGCTCGGCGCAGCAGTCCAGCATGTTCTCCAGCACTTCGGTGGCGGTGTCATTGGCGTAGGCCACGGGTTCGCCGTCATAGGGCGCGGGCAGACCCAGCAGATCCAGCAGGGCGTTGCGGCACATAATGGTGTCGAGAGGGTCTATCAAGCCCTTGCCCAGGGCATAGCACAGCAGGCGTTCCACTTCAAGCTCGATCATCAGCCGATTCTCCCCGCGCCGCTGCCGATGTTGGCGATGTAGAAATCGGGCGTGATACCCGTGGCCGCGCGGTAGCTCGCGCCAACGTTGTGTTTGAAGCTTTCAACGTGCGCTTCTTCCACAAGGCTTACGGTGCAGCCGCCAAAGCCGCCGCCCGTCATGCGGGATCCGCGCACCCCGTCCTGCCTCTGCGCCGCATAGGCCAAGGCGTCAAGCTCGGACCCCGTGATCTCAAAGAGGTTCGCCAGAGACTCGTGGGAGGCGTTCATGTGCTTGCCGAAGGCGGCAAGGTCTCCCCGCGAAAGGCTGTCGGCGGCGTCCTTGGTGCGCTGAGTTTCGTAGACGATATGCTCGGCGCGCCGCCGGATCAGGTCGTCGGTGATAAGGTGCTTGTGCGCCTCGTATTCCGCGGGGGACACTTCGCCCAGCAGACTGATGTCCAGCTCTTCGCGCAGCATCTCCACGGCGGCCTCGCACTGCCCGCGGCGTTCGTTATACTTAGAGCCGGCAAGGCCGCGTGGGCAGTTGGTGTTGCTTATCACAAGGCAGTGGCCGTCCAGCGCGGCGGGGATGTACCGGTATTCCAGATTCTTGCAGTTGAGCAGGACGGCGTTGTCCCTGCGCCCCATGGCTATGGCGAACTGATCCATAATGCCGCAGTTCACGCCGACGAAGAGGTTCTCCGCGCGTTGCGCCAGCTTTGCAATCTCCACCATGCCCAGGCCGCAGCCGAAGAGGTCGTTCAGCACCACGCCCATAAGAACCTCGACACTTGCGGAGGACGAAAGGCCGGCGCTGTTCGGCAGATCCCCCGCCACAAGCAGATCCAGCCCGCCAAGGGGTTGGCCAAGCTTCTGAAACTCGCGCACCACGCCGAGGGGGTAGTTTGTCCACATCGGCTGCGCGTTTGGCTCGATGCCGTCAAGGCTGATTTCGACAACGCTTGCGCCGAAGTTGGCCGAGGCCAGCCGGAGCCGCCCGGTGTCCGTTGTGCGCGTTATCCCGTAGGTGCCCAGAGTGAGGGCGCAGGGGAACACATAACCCCCGTTGTAGTCCGTATGTTCGCCGATAAGGTTCACCCTGCCGGGCGAATGAAAAGCCGCGGCCTCTCCCTTGCCGAAAAGCTCCGTAAACTGTGACCGCACATGGTCAAGCTGCATAACGCACCATCCTAATCCTGTATAGTAGCTAGAATTATAATCCATCCGCGCCAAGATTTCAACATATATGTGGACGGAGATTATAAAACACGTCGGGCATAAAATGCGGCGCGATATGCATAATATTTTTGGACGAAATTAAGATAATATCGTTGCAGTGAAATGTGTTATGTGGTATTATTAACGATGTTATTACGGAAGCTCAGAAACATATTCCATCTGCTGTCGCCGAGTTCTGCGGTGAAGCATCGCGGAATCGGCTCCGCAGATGAAAATGTTTCCGGCGTTCCGTATAAGTAGACGCTTATTAAGGGGTACCGGGCTGATGGCATATGCAGACAAGGTAGTGGCTATAGCTGCATCGACAGGCGGAGTGGAAGCTCTGGGTCAGGTTTTTGCCGATCTGCCATCAAACATTCCTCCGACGCTGTTGGTGATACATATGCCGCCGGGGTTTACAAAACTGTTCGCGGCACGTTTTAACGAAACATACAAAGTGACTATGAAGGAAGCCGACACGGGGGACTATCTGCTGCCCGGACAGGTGTTGGTTGCGCCCGCGGGGAGGCACATGAAGGTCGTTAGCACAGGCGGCAGGCTGACCGTGGAGTGTTTTGTCGGCGAAAAGGTTCGGTACGTTATTCCTTCCGCCGATGTTATGTTTGATTCTGTGGCGAATGTTCTCGGGAACAGAGCCGTGGGGGTTATACTGACGGGTATGGGCGCGGACGGAGCCGACGGGCTTCTGCGGATGCGCCGGACGGGCGCGTCCACAATCGGGCAGAACAGGGAGACCAGCACGATCTATGGTATGCCGAAGGTGGCGATGGAACTGGGTGCGGTGGAGCATCAGCTGCCGCTTGATCAAATAGCGGCCAAGATCATGTCCTTGGTGCAGAGATAATGGGAGGATTATCCGGGATGAATACGGAGCGAAGTACAGCCGAAATAGTTGACAATTTGCCGGGCATGGTGTTGCATTGCATCAACAATCCGCCGGTGTTCACCATTACATTTGCCAGCAAGGGCTGCGAAACACTGACGGGCTACAAGCCGGAGGAACTCGTGGGGGAAGGCGCGGTGACGCTGTTCGCCATGCTAAACCCAAACGACGCCGAAGGATTCAGCAACCTCTACAAAACAACCTTGGCCGTGGGGCTTCCCATGGACACCGCTCTGCGCTTCGTGGCCAAGAACGGCGAGGACAGATGGATCTGGATGCGCGGACGCGTTATCGACACAGACGCGATGGGTATGCCCTACCTGATCGAAGGTTTCTACACAGACATCACAAAGCTTATGCACAACGAAACGACCAACTTCGTGAACCATGCGAAGTCGGAGTTCTTTAACATGATGGGCATAGAGGTGCGCACGGCCACAAACGCAATAATGGGCATGGCCGAGCTTAGCCTGCGGGAGAGTATGCCCGTGAAGGTGCGCGAATATGCCCACGCCATACGCGACGCGGGCGGCAAGATTGTGTCCGCGCTGGAAAACATTCTGGATTACTCGAAG
>WRAA01000010.1 GCA_009780445.1 Defluviitaleaceae bacterium | reverse complement strand
TTTCCGCCGTGCGTCGTCAGCTTCTCCTTGCGAACCACAAGGGTTCGCGGCGTCGGCGCTTCCTAGCCCGACGAAAAATTGTGCTCAAAAATCCGCCAGAAGCGGGTTTTCAAACACGCCCTAAGCCTTGAATAACTCCCGCACATCCTCGATACTAAGCTTGTTTATGAAGTTCGCGCCCTCGCTGACCACCATGTCGGTTAGGGCTTTCTTGCGCTCTTGCAGCTTGAGAATCTTTTCCTCGATGGAATCCTTCATGATGAGGTTGATTACCTGCACGGTGCGCGTCTGGCCAAGGCGGTGTGCGCGGTCCGAAGCCTGGTTCATAACGGCGGGGTTCCACCATTGGTCGTAGTGCAGCACGATATCCGCGCCCGTCAGGTTCAGCCCAAGACCGCCCGCGCGCAGGGATATCAGGAAGATGCTCTTGTCGCCGCCGTTGAACCTGTCCGCCATGGTCTTGCGCAGAGTGGCCTCCGTCGCGCCGTCCAGATAGAAGAAGCTTATGCCCTCACGCGTGAGAGCTTCGCGTATCAGCTTCAGCATGGACGCAAACTGGGAGAACAGGAGGATGCGGTGGCCGTTGTCGATAGTCTGCTGTATGGTCTCCATAAGGTCCGACAGCTTGCCGCTGCCGCCGCCGTAGTTCTCGATAAACAGGGACGGATGCGCACAGATCTGACGCAAGCGCGTAATGTGCGACAGAATGTCGAGCTTGCTTGTCTCGAAGCTTCCTCCGGCTACCGCGCTCTCGAACACGCCCTGCGCCTCGAGAAGCTTCGCGTTGTAAAGCAGACGTTGCTGCTCCGTCATGATGGAATACTGCACGGTCTCCACCTTTTCGGGAAGCTCCGACAAAACATCGGCCTTCCTGCGGCGCAGGATAAACGGGGCGACCTGCCCGCGCAGCCGAGCCCCGGCGGATTCGTCGGCGTCCTTGGTTATCGGGCCGGCATAGACCTTGTTGAACTTCGTCTGGCTGTACAGGAAGCCCGGCATTACAAAGTCGAAGATGGACCACAGCTCTGACACAGAGTTCTCGATGGGCGTACCCGTGAGGGCGAAGCGCACCCTGCCGTTCACGGCCTTTACGGCCGAGGAGTTCTGCGTGGCCGGGTTCTTCATGTACTGCGCTTCGTCGGCCACTATATAGTCAAAATTTGTGTATGCGTAGGTGTCTATGTCGCGCTTTAGGGTGTCGTAGGTGGTGATCATCACGTTGCTGTTATCGTGTTCCGCGATCAGCTCCTTGCGCCGCTGCGGAGTGCCCGCTATCACCACGGCCGAAAGCTCCGGCGCGAACTTGTGGATCTCGTGTTCCCAGTTATAGATCAGGGAGGTTGGCGCGACTACAAGGGCGCGTATCCCTCCGTGTTCACGTTTATGCGCAAGCAGCATGGATATCATCTGCAAGGTCTTGCCCAGACCCATTTCGTCCGCCAAGATGCCGCCGAAGCCGTAACGCGCCAAGGTGCTGAGCCAGCGCAGGCCGGTCTTTTGATATTCGCGCATGGTGGTGTCGAGAGAGGGCGGAACCGGCAGGGCCGCGCCCGCGTCGGCATTGCCGAAGCTGCGCATATCCGCGATAAGCGTGTCGATTGCTTCATCCCGCACAACATCCGCGCCGCCCAGCTCCTCGTCCATCTCCAGCACGCGGTACAGCGGCGCGACGACCTTGCCGCGCTCCGCGTCCTTCTTCGAAACGTCCGCGCCGGCCAGCAGCTTCACCGCCATGCCCACATTTTCGTCGCCAAGGTCTATGAAGCGGCCGCTGCGCAGTCTGTGATACTTCTTGGCCAGCTTGTATGACGCCACGGCCTCCGCCAGCTCCTTGATGCTGTAGCCCTCAAGCTGCAGGTCAATCTCCAGCAGGCCGCCGTTGATACGCACGTGCGGCGCGGGTTTCGACGGGCGTTGGATCTCCCGCCGGCGAAACGCGTCCGTGGCGTAGACATCCCCCATCGCCGCGGCCGTCTGCACTCCGCTTAAATAAAAGTTGAACATCTGTTCATCCGCGTACAGGCTGTAGTGCGCCGCCGAAGGATCTTCGAGAAAGCCGTAGTTGCGCAGAAACGCCCGTGTCCACAGCTGTTCATAACCTTCTATCGAAGATTCCTCCGCGGCCAAGGATGCCGAAGTGGCCGGGGGGTTCTCGCCTGGCAGCTTCGTCACCGTGCCGTCCGCCGCCTCAAACTCTGCGCGGAAGGTTATACTCTCGCCCTTGCCCGGCGCGTCCAGATAAAACTTGGCGCGGCACACCCCGGGCGTTACGGCATAGGCCGCCGTTTGCTCCTCCCCCGAAGACATCGCGTCATTTACAATAAGGCCGGTACGCCGAAGCTGCGGAACCACATACGCGCGGAAGTGATCCGCCTGTGCGTCGCGCAGCAACAGGCTGTTTGTGTGAAGCTTCACCATGCTGCCGCGCAGGGACGTAAAGTCCGCCGACGCGCTCTTGCTCATCCTGGCGAAACCCTTGCCCGTCAGAACGTAGTCGGCGCGTTCGCCTTCCAGCACGGCGCACTTGTCCGCAACCTGTTTCAGCGAAAGCTCCTCGCCCGTGTCAGTCACCTCGAAGCCTATAACTCCCTGCGCATCTATAGGCATGGCCACAAACTCCGCGTCCCTAAGCCCCGGGAAACAAACATGGAAGCCGCTCTCTCCGTAAATGCCGAAAAACTCGTCCACGAACCACGCCGGCATTACAAAGCGGTTCTCCGGCCCGTGTTCCACCAGCCGGTGCGCATATCTGTTGATCTTCTCCAGCTCGTTGATCGAGTCGTAGAACCTTGTTAGCGCGCCCAGTAGCTTTGCGGAGTCTTCGTCGAAGGCGTGCAGATCGTGCTTGAACTGTAAGCCCTTGCCGTAGCGCACCTCCGCGCCGCTTCGGACATGCATCACAAGCGCCTTTACATTGCGCACGACATACAGGCGCGAGTATCCCACGCCGAAGCTTAGGCTGCAGCGTTCCGCGCCGTGCCTGCCGCTCTCCACGTGCATGGTCGGCACAAGGCTCGCCCTCTTATGTCCGCTGTCGTGTATCCGCGCAAAGTCGGAATCTATGCTCGAGACAAGCTTCGCCTTAAAGTGGTTGATGATCGCGGTCTTTATGCGGTCCGAGTAAACTTGCTCGATCTTCGCGGAGCTGCGGTTTTGCAGCATCAGCATTGCCGCAACCACGTGCTTGCACGCGCCCTTCCAAATGGATGCCGCGTCGCAGTTGCAGCCGTAACTCTGCAACATGCCCTGCCGTCCGAACATCAGGCTGACGCTGTATACGCGCCCCGCCGAACCCTCCACCTTCGCAAACACAACGTTGCCGCCGTCCTCGTCCCGCTCTTCTATGCGCATGTCCGCGACGTTCCCGTCGTTGTAATATTGTTGGCCGCGGCGAAACACCTTGTCGTCCGTTGAAAGCGACTGTATCCGGCCGATCCTAAGTAAGTGGCTCATAATCCATTCCTCTGCAAGGCATACTATAACACTATTGAACAAACTCTAACGCTTAATTATAGCACACCATTCGCAACTATTCAAACAAATTTTGTGTTGACTTCGCGCCCGGCATGGGGTACAATACCTACGTTGAACCTACACTGGCACAAACTATATCGGGGAGGTGCAAATCTTGGCTAATATTAAGTCCGCAAAAAAGCGCATCAAGGTTATCGCTAAAAAGACTCTGCGCAACAGAATCATCAAGTCGCAGACAAAGACGGCGATAAAGAAATTTGTTGTGGCGATTGAATCCGGCGACAAAGACCTCGCAAAGGCCGCGTTGCTTGAAGCGATATCTGCAATAGATAAGGCTCAGACAAAGGGCATTATCCACAAGAACAACGCGTCGCGCAAGAAGTCCCGGCTTACAAGATACTTCAACAAGAAAACGGCGTAATATCCTGTTTAGTGTCGAACTGCAAAACAAAACCTCCGCGATCACTTCGGAGGTTTTGTCTATTGCACGATATTCACCAGGAGCTGTTCGGCCTGCGCCTTCTCCAGGTTTTGCGAAAGCACTATCTCGGAGAGGATTATCTGCTTGGCCGTCTGCAGCATCTTCTTTTCCACGGAGGACAGCCCGCGCTCCCGCTCCCTGTGCAGAAGGTTGCGGAACACCAGTGCAACTTCGTCCAGGTTGCCTGTCTTGATCTTCTCCAGATTCTCCTTGTAACGCTGGTTCCAGTTCTCCGGCATGTTCGACGGCACACCCTGCACGGAACTCACCCGATCCAGCACTTCGTCCTTGCTGTAGATCTCCCTGATGCCGATACCCTCGGCCTTTTGCGCGGCCACCCGAATCTTTAGGTTGCCCGTGGGTATCATCATCACGTAGTACATCTGGCTGCTGCCGTCTATCTCCAGATGTTCCAGTTCTTCGATGATGCCCGCGCCGTGCATCGGGTACACGACCTTATCTCCCACACTAAACACTCTTGGCCTCCTTTCCGAAAAAAACTACAAATCCGCGCCAATCATATCATTGTCGTATTATAGCACATATCCGCGGCGTTTGTAAAGCATGTCTGCAAGATTATTTCGTATGGCTGTTCCGGTTTAAAAACGGAACAGCCATAGAGCTGGCAATTCCTACTAGTTAGTATAACATTTTGCACGGCACCTTATACACAAATTTGCTATAACGCAGACAGGAGGCCACAGGTGGACATATTTGAGTATCAGCGCGGCCAACGGCTGGAGAAGGAAGCCCCCCTTGCCGCGCGTATGCGCCCCAAGGATCTGGACGGCTTCGTGGGGCAGGAGCATATCGTGGGCGAAGGCAAGCTCCTGCGCCGCGCCATTTTGGCGGACAGGCTCTCCAGCATGGTGTTCCACGGCCCGCCGGGAAGCGGCAAGACCACCCTTGCGCGCCTGATCGCGGCAAGCACCCGGAGCATCTTCGTCACGCTGAACGCAACCACGTCGGGCGTGAAGGACATCAAGGCCACGGTGGACGACGCGAAACACCGCCTTGGCTCCTCCGGCAAGCGCACGATCCTGTTCATAGACGAGATCCACCGCTTCAACAAGGCACAGCAGGACGCGCTGCTTCCGCATGTGGAGGACGGCACACTGATCCTTATCGGCGCAACAACGGAGAACCCCTACTTCGAGGTCAACAAGGCTCTGCTGTCGCGCTCACTGGTCTACGGTTTGCTGCCGCTGGGCAAGGCCGACATCCGCAGGATCATCACCTCTGCGGTGAATGACACGCACAGAGGCCTGGGGATCCCGGACCTGTGCATACACGACGACGCGCTGGACTTTCTGGCGGATATGGCAAACGGAGACGCCCGCGCCGCCCTGAACGCCATCGAGCTTGCAGCCGCCACAACCGCGCCCGGCGCGGACGGCGTAATCACCATCGACCTGGGCACGGCGCAGGAGTGCATACAACGCCGCGCCATCAGCTACGACACCAACGGAGACAACCACTACGACACGATATCCGCCTTCATCAAGAGTATGCGCGGCTCCGACCCGGACGCGGCGGTGTACTATCTTGCGCGAATGCTCTACGCCGGGGAGTCTCCCGAGTTTATAGCGCGGCGCATCGTCATTGCGGCTTCGGAGGACGTGGGCAACGCCGACCCCCACGCCCTGCTTGTGGCGGACGCGGCGGCGCGGGCTGTCGCCAACATCGGTATGCCGGAGTGCCGCATAGTGCTTTCGCAGGCCGCTATCTACGTGGCTTGCGCACCCAAGAGCAACGCCGCCTACCTCGCAGTGGACGCGGCCATGGAGGACGTGCGCGGCACCCGCATCTCCGCGATCCCGTCCAACCTGCGCGACCCCCGCACGAGTTTGGGCAGCACGGCATACGACTATCCCCACGACCACCCGGGCGGTTATGTGCCGGCGTTGTACCTTCCGAAGGAGCTTGCCGGCAAGCTCTACTACCGCCCGACGAACAACGGCATCGAGAAGCGTATCAAGGAATCTCTCACCAAGCTAGGCAAGGTCTATGACTAGCTGCTCGATAACAAACTGCGACCATGTTTCCATCGTGTCGAAACAGGCTCTCACCCCGCCGGCGTCCATCCACCGCGCGTCCATCTTGTCGGCCTCCGGCATGGCGAAGCTCCGGGACTTTGCGCGCACTTCGTAGAGCAAGCCCAGATGCACGCGCCCCACGTCGTTTGTGTCGTCGTTCAGCACGCCCAGGTATCGCGGTTCGCCGTGTTCCAGCGTGATTTCTTCCGCCAGCTCCCTGTGCAGACCGGCTAGGATCGGGTTCGGCGCGGTGTCCGCCTCCCGCGTTATATGCCCGCCCAGCCCCAGCGAGTGCTTGTTGTGCAGTCTTTGCTCTGTCTGCGCGGCCTTGCGCCGAAACACCAGCCACAGACCCTCACAGCGCACCGTCACGTAGGGGATTATCTGCTTGTACGCGGGGTCGGCTTCGGCAAGCCGCCGCGGCATGAAGCTGTGAGTTGCCAGTATGTAGTCCGCAACTTCGCCGCCAAGCGCGTCCAGGCCGCGGTATATCCCAAACTTGTCCATAAGCGGCCGCGCCTCCACCACCATTACATATTCGTCCATCGACATCTCGATTTTCCTCTATGCATATTTCGCACAATTTGTCGTATTGTTATATTGACTTTTGGGCGTTTAAGGCATTATACTAGAGCTTAGCAACCTTCGCAAGAACAAATCAACCATCGGAAAGGAACTGTTATGAAGACAGACATCGAGATCGCCCAAGCCACCCCCATGCGCCATATCAGCGAGATAGCAAGGACCGCCGGCGTGGACGAAAAGTACATCGAATTCTATGGCAACCACATGGCCAAGGTTGACTATAGCCTGCTTACAGACATGGCCGGCAAGCCCGACGGCAAGCTGGTGCTGGTGACGGCCATCACACCGACCCCGGCCGGCGAAGGCAAGACAACCACCACCGTGGGCGTGTCCGACGGCCTGCGCAAGATCGGCAAGAAGTCGGTCGTGGCTCTGCGCGAACCTTCGCTTGGCCCCGTGTTCGGCGTAAAGGGCGGCGCGGCCGGCGGCGGATATTCCCAGGTAGTGCCGATGGAGGACATCAACCTTCACTTCACGGGAGACTTCCACGCCATAGGCGCGGCCAACAACCTGCTCGCGGCTCTGCTGGACAACCACATCTTCCAAGGCAACGACCTAAACATCGACACCCGCCGCATAACCTGGAAGCGTTGCGTAGACATGAACGATCGCCAGCTGCGCTTTATCACCGACGGCCTTGGCGGCCGCGTAAACGGCGTACCGCGTGAGGACGGCTTCGACATCACCGTTGCATCGGAAGTAATGGCGGTGCTGTGCCTTTCCGCCGATATCAACGACCTCAAGAACCGCCTGGCCCGCATGATCGTCGGCTATACCCGCGACGAAAAGCCCGTTACGGCAGGTCAGCTAAACGCCCAGGGCGCAATGGCCGCATTGCTCAAGAACGCCCTCAAGCCGAACCTTGTGCAGACCCTCGAAGGCACACCCGCGTTCATCCACGGCGGCCCCTTCGCGAACATCGCTCACGGCTGCAACTCCATAATCGCCACGCGTATGGCTCTCAAGCTGGGCGACTATGCCGTAACCGAAGCCGGCTTCGGCGCGGATCTTGGTGCCGAGAAGTTCCTCGACATCAAGTGCCGCAGCGCGAACCTTCGCCCGGCGGCGGCTGTTGTTGTGGCCACAGTGCGCGCGCTGAAGCACCACGGCGGCGTCCCCAAGGCCGACCTTAACAGCAAGAACCTCGAAGCCCTCGAGACCGGTCTGCCGAACCTTCTGCGCCACGTCGAAAACGTGACCAAGGTATACGGCATCCCCGCCGTAGTCGCCCTCAACCGCTTCCCCACAGACACGGAGGAGGAACTGGCTCTTGTCGCCAAAAAGTGCGCGGCTCTTGGCGTGAACGTTGTGCTCTCCGAAGTGTGGGGCAAGGGCGGCGAAGGCGGCGCGAAGCTGGCCGAAGAGGTTGTGCGCCTCTGCGAACAGCCATCCGCCCACACCTATACCTATGGCCTTGACGAAAGCATCGAAGGCAAGCTTAACTCCATCGTAACAAAGGTGTACCGCGGTGAAGGCGTGGACCTGACCCCGGCCGCCAAGAAGCAGGCCGATCAGCTGACAGCCCTCGGCTTCGGCAATCTGCCCATCTGCATGGCCAAAACGCAGTACAGCTTCACAGACAACCAAGCCCTCGCGTGCGCCCCGAAGGACTTCCGCATAACCGTGCGCAACCTCAAGGTATCGGCGGGCGCGGGCTTTATCGTGGCCTTGGCCGGCGACATCATGACAATGCCCGGCCTGCCCAAGGTGCCCTCCTCCGAACGTATCGACATCGACGCGTCCGGCAAGATCACAGGCTTGTTCTAATCTGCAGACAAACGATTACACGGGGGGAGCTTGCTCCCCCTTGTTTCGATAAGGGAGGCAACAATGGATCATATCGCTCTTAACTGCACGGAGTTTGTAGACGTGCTGGCATCCAAGGAACCGACCCCCGGGGGCGGCGGCGCGGCGGCTCTTGTCGGCGCGGTTGGTATGGCTCTGGGTAACATGGTGGGCAGCCTCACCTTGGGCAAGAAGAAGTATGCCGATGTACAGGACGAGATCATCGCGCTGAAGGCCAAGGCAGACACGCTCCAGACGGAGCTGCTGGCTCTTGTGGCGGCCGACGCATTGGCCTTCGAGCCGTTGTCACGCGCATACGGTCTGCCGTCGGGCACCGACGAAGAAAAGGCCGAGAAGGCGCGCATCATGGAGGACGCTCTGCGCACCGCTTCGGCCGTGCCGATACAAATTATGGAGAAGTGCTGCGAAGCTATCGACCTGCACCGCGCCTTCGGCGAAAAAGGCACGGCCATCGCCATATCCGACGTTGGCTGCGGCGTGGTGTGCTGCAAGGCCGCCCTGCAAGCCGCAAGCCTGAACGTGTTCATCAACACGAAGTCCATGAAGGATCGCGAATACGCCGGGCGGCTCAACGACAACGCGCACAGGATGCTGGACACCTACACAGCTCTGGCGGACGAAATCTTCGCCGGCGTGGCCGCACGATTTAGATAAGACTAGGAGGCACCATGGCAGAGTTATTAAAGGGCGCGCCGGTAGCGGCGGCCATTAACGAAAGCACCGCGGCCGATGCCCTGGCTCTAAAAGCACGGGGCATCACGCCGACCCTCGCGATACTGCGCGTGGGCGAACGCCCGGACGACATCGCATACGAACAAGGCGCGACAAAACGCTGCGAAAAAGTGGGCGTGGCCGTGAAAAACGCCGTACTGCCCGCCGATGTCGGTCAGGACGCGCTGCTTCGGCAGATAGAGGCTTTAAACAGCGACAGCGGCGTACACGGCATACTTTTGTTCCGCCCGCTTCCCAAGCACATTAACGAAGCCGCGGTCTGCGAAGCCATCTCGCCCGCCAAGGACGTGGACGGCATAACCTCCGGCTCCATGGCCGGCGTTTTCGCCGGAACCGACGCGGGCTTCCCGCCATGCACGCCCAAGGCATGTATGGAAATTCTGGATCACTACGGCATCGACGTGTTGGGCAAGAAGGCCGTGGTCGTCGGGCGCAGCCTTGTTGTGGGCAAACCCGCCGCCGTAATGCTGCTGGGCAAGCATGCCACCGTAACGGTGTGCCACACCCGCACCGCCGACATGCCGGCGGTCTGCCGCGAGGCCGACGTCCTCATAGTTGCGGCCGGCCGCGCAGGTGTAGTGGACGCAAGCTATCTTTCGCCCGGCCAGACCATCATCGACGTGGGCATCAACACCAACGAAGAAGGCGGCCTCTGCGGCGACGTAAACTTCGCCCGGGCGGAGCCGATCGCCGGCGCGATAACCCCCGTTCCCGGCGGCGTGGGCACCGTCACAACATCCGTCCTTGTGCGGCACGTCGTAACCGCCGCCAAGCGCGCCGCAAACCCTTAATCTACAGAACTCTTACGCCAACGGCACAAGCCGGTGCTTGTATTACGCAAACATTAATGGTATAATCTTCACCATGCAGACCGTGGGCGGTGTTGCGGCTGGATCCCCGAAAGGGGGAAGGCCAATGCTGAACGTAGTTTCCACTATAGTTACGATAGTCTCCATCGTCGTTACACTAGCCGGGATATATGTTGCAGTGAAACACACAAACAAATAAGCCGCCCAAGGCATGGTCACGGCTTATTGCGATCCTAAAGTTAAAACTAATTTTGGGGTCCGGCTAAACCCGCTAACGGTTTGCGG
Source organism: Defluviitaleaceae bacterium (assembly GCA_009780445.1). Taxonomy (GTDB): domain Bacteria; phylum Bacillota; class Clostridia; order Lachnospirales; family WRAA01; genus WRAA01. Next base: position 8,976 of record WRAA01000010.1, on the reverse strand, counting down.
AGAGGGCGTTGTCGCGCCCTCTTTTTTAATATACCCACATTATACACCGGCTATGAATTTTTTGCAACAGTATTACGATTAATTTTTATCGCGTTTTTTGAGATACTTGCCGAGCTTGTCCAGCAATTGCCGGAGGCTCAGCGGTTTGCCCAGGTGGTCGTCCATGCCGGCTTGGATACACTGCTGGACATCTTCCCGGAACACGTTGGCCGTCATGGCGATGATGGGTATACTCCTTGCCCATTCGTTGTCCAGTTCGCGGATGTGGCGTGTGGCGGCCAGCCCGTCCATTTCGGGCATTTGCACGTCCATCAGGATAAGGTCGTAACGCTGCGGGTCTCTCACGAACATTCGCACGGCCTTTACGCCGTCCTCCGCGCAGACGATGTTGAGGTCTGTAGGCTCCAGCATTGATACGGCTATCTCACGGTTGATGGCCATGTCCTCAACAAGCAGGATGCGGTATCCGGCGAAGGACACAATATCTTCGGCATTAACACTTGCCGCCTGCACCTGTGTCTGTTCCCCGGCCGTAACCGTCAGCGTGAACGAGAATGTCGAACCCTTGTCCATGTCAGAGTCTATGTATATCTGCCCCCCCATTGCTTCTACGATGCGCTTGGATATCACCAGCCCCAGGCCCGTGCCGCCAAACTTGCGGGATGTGCCGGTTTCCGCCTGTTCAAACGCGTTGAACAGCCGCATCTGCTGCTCCTTCGATATCCCGATACCGGTGTCGATCACCTCCACGCGCATGATGTTGCCGGGCCGGCCGTTGATGATCTCGCGGCGAACGGTCAGCGTTATCATCCCGTGTTCGGGAGTGAACTTTATGGCGTTGGACAGCAGGTTCGTCATAACCTGTGTGAGGCGAAGCTCGTCGCCCACAATGTACTCAGGCAGGCTCTCGTCGACGCTAAGCTTGAGTTCCTGTTCCTTCTCGCCGATGCGCAGGCTAAGCATTCCCACAACGTTGTCAACCATCTTGCGGAAGTGGAACGACTGGTTGTACAGCTCCAGCTTGCCCGCTTCTATCTTTGACATCTCCAAGACATCGTTGATCAGGTTCAGCAAGTGGTTCGAGGCGTCTTCGATCTTCTCGAAGGCATAGTCCTTGCCGTGCAGATCCTTTGCCATCTTGCCGATGGTCAGCATACCTATTATGGCGTTCATGGGTGTGCGGATCTCATGGCTCATGTTGGAGAGGAACCTGCTCTTGGCAACACTTGCGTGTTCCGCCTGATCCAAGGCCTGCTGCAGCATCTCCGTCATCTCGTGCTGCTTGCGCATGTCCCGCCCGTGAGACATCACTATATACTTGCCCTCAAACTCGATACGCTTGAGATATATTTCAAAAGGTAATGGCCTGCCGTCAATCGTTTGATGCATCCAATTCAGATAGCTCTTACCTTCTCTGAACGTCTCTTCTATCGCTTGGATCTGCCTCTCCAATGAAAGCATGCCATCGGGCTGGTACTCCGGCGTAAGCTTCGTAAATTCGTCGATAAACTGTTGCTTGTCGCGCAGACCGAATACTGTCACAAGCTCCTCGTTAGTGCCAAGACACTTGCCCGTTTCATCGAAGATCGAGCAAGTTAGCGGGGAGGAGTCCAGCAGATCCTGCAGCCACTGCCTCGCGCTGTCCTTCGCCGCTTTATACCTGTGAAAGTCCCGCATGTCATGTACGAAGGTTATTACGGCGGGTTCGCCCTTCCACCGGCAGCTGACGGCCGTTACGTCGCAGGGAATCTGCTCGCCGCCCGGCATCCGGTGCATCCACTGGAAGGTGAAACGGCCGTCCATACGCGCCCGGTTGACGTAGCGGACGATAAGCTCCAGCGAACGCTCGCCGCAGGGCTGGAATTCCGGCGAAAGCTCGTAAAACCTCTCCATGTACTCCCACTTGCCGGAAAAGCCGTATGTTTCCACGGCGGCATAGCTGCAGTCTATCAGGGTTTCACCGTTGCGCCATACTTCGCAGACCATCGGCATATTGTCGATGATGGTCTGGAGGCTGTCGACGTACTGTTCCCCCTGCGTGTTATAGCGCGGAGCAAACGTGCATGTGACCACGCCGCGCGAAAGCTCCAAGACTACATCCGCCTGCATAAGCTCTCCGCCGTCGCGTTTAAAAACCCATTCAAAACTCTGCGGCTTGCCGCGAAACGCGTCCGCCACATATTCTGAAAATGTTTCGAAGGAGACAACCCCGTCCGGCTGATACTTGGGCATCAGCGCGGAAAACCGCTCGCACAGCCGCTCCTTCTCCGAAAGCCCGAACAAACTCAAACTCCGGTCGTCGCAGTCTGCCAAGTTCCCGCCGGCACTGTCAAACACCATTCTTCCCTCACGCGTCATCATATGCACCTCACAGCAGTGTGACGTAGAGTTAGCTTTATCTCTCTCTAAGTTATACAAGCCTGTCGATATGCCCTTCCCGTTCCCCCGGGAGCAAGTCTATCACGGGGATTTCGATCATGGTGTACGCCCCGGGAGCCATACGCTTGCAGGCTCTGGCGCAGGATACCATGATCTGTGACGTCAGCGCGGGATTGTTGATGCGCATGTTAAACTGCAGCATCTGGTTGTGTGTCGCGCCTGAAACGCCCTTGCGGCTCATGCTTACGCCGTGACCCACGTCCATCAAAACCTTCACATCGTCAACGCAAGTAACCCGTGTTTCGTCATAGGCAAAGTAGGGGTCGGCCTTGACGGCGGCGGCCACTGTGTCGAAGTCCGCCCCGTCTTGCAGCTGCACGTATACAAGGCGGCGGTGTACCCCGGTGCCCAGCGGTATCGTGATCGAGAGCGCGTCCGCCACGCCGTTTATGGCGCGCGCGGCGACGGAATGCCCCATGCTCATGCCCGGGCCAAAGTCTGTGTAGGTGATTCCGCCCGGAGCCATGGCCTCCATGAGGGCGCGCACGACCGAGTCACTGCCCGGATCCCAGCCGGCCGCCACCACGGCCACCGCGCCGTTAGCCTTGGCGATGCCCATAAGCTTGGCGCGAAGGCCCACGATCTGCGAGTGTATGTCGAAGCTGTCCACGGTGCTGATACCCATGGCAAGGTACTTGGACGCTTCGGCCTCCACCGCCCGCGTGGGCGAACAGACCATCACAACATCCACCTTGCCCAGTTCCGCTATGTCGCCCACGGTTTTGTACGCGCCTTCGTTGGCCGCGCCGGCGCGTCTGCTCACAACTCCGGCCAGCTCCATGTCGGGAGCGGCCAGCACTGCCTCTATAGCCTGCTTGCCCACGTTTCCGCGGCCCGCTACAGCAACTCTAATTTTTTCCATAGCTCTCTCCCCGTTTCGATGTCGATGTTTACCTGCCGCGTCATAACGTGTTCGTCGGGGAACTTGCGCTCGCCCCGGATATTCTGGTAGAAGCTGATCACGGCCTCGCGGCCGTAGACCTTTTCGTTGAAGTCGTAGAGGAATGTTTCGCACTTTACGGCTGTTTCGCCCTCCGATACCGTTGGGTTTGTGCCGATGTTGGTGATGCCTTCATAGCTGTGCTGGCCTTCCGGCGAAAGGATTGTCGCGCTTGTCAGGTAGACGCCGTAGGGCGGCAGAACCTTTTCGCGCGGCGGCGAAATATTGATCGTGGGGAAGCCCAAACGCCGCCCCAGCTTCCTGCCGTGTTCCACCACGCCCGATATCTGGTAGGGGCGCGTCATCAGCGCGTAACACTTAGGCATGTCGTGGGCAAGAACACACGCGCGCACCAGGCTCGAGCAGACCCTCTCGCCCCCGTACATAACCGGCTCCGCAATACGAACGTCAAAGCCGTGTACCGCGCCCAATTTCTGTATCTGCGCGGCACTGCCGGAGCGATCCTTGCCGAAGCGGTAGTCGTCGCCCACTACGACAACCTTCGCGCCCAAGCGGCTGGCCACCACCGACATGATAAACTCCTCCGGCGGCGTATTGCGCAAATTGTGGTCAAACGGATATTCGATAAACGCGTCCGCGCCAAGCTCGCGGAGTATGCGGGCTTTTTCACCGCCGCTGAGCAGCAGGCCGAAGCCCGTCACACCCTTGTAGATCATGGGGTGCGGGTCGAAGGACAGCACAACCTTCTCCAGCCCCTGCGCCTGCGCAACTTCCTCCAAGGCCGCGTACAACGCGAGATGCCCCATGTGCATACCGTCAAAGTTGCCCAGCATCACGGCACATCCGCGCCCTGTGTTAATGTCATCTATATTGTTGGATCGTATATGTCTCATATCATCCTCTGTCCGCATCCGCCAGTACTATAAGCGGCTTCAGAACTGCTGCTCCTTCGTGTTGCATTTGCTCCGGCCCGTCATACACACATTCGAACAGGCCGGCCGTCTGCCCGTCGAAGGTTTTCGCGAATACGAGTTGGCCGATCTCCGGGCTTGCCCCGCCGGCTTGCAGAGCCGTCAGGGGGATCCTGCCTCCGCAGAGCATCAGCGGCGTGGCGGCCTCGTTTACAGTTACGCTTTCAAACGGCAAGCATGTGTCCGCCGGGAGTATCAGGCCGGGCAAGCTTCCTTCTTCGGCGGCCCGGCGAAGTTCGCCCAGGCGTATTGCCGTGTCGATGCCGAACATGCCGGCGGCGGTGCGCACCAGACTGCCCATCACCGCGCCGCAGCCGAGCCGCCGGCCGATATCGTGGCAGAGAGTGCGTATGTACGTACCGCGCGAACATGTTACGTCCATGGTGAGTGTAACGTCGTCGTGGAACTCTTCGATGCTGATGCGGCTGACTATCACGCGGCGGGCGGCGCGTTCCACGGTCTGCCCGCTCCTTGCGATGTCGTACAGCCTGCGCCCGCCGACCTTCACCGCCGAGTACATCGGCGGAACCTGCTCTATCTCGCCGACAAAGGAGGCAACAACGGCGGATATCTCATCCCGCCCCGCCGTAACTTCCGTCCGCGAAAGGATCTGCCCCGTGTCGTCCAGCGTGTCGCTTGTCTGCCCGAGCTTTAGCACGGCGGTGTACCGTTTCTGCCCCGCGCCCGCGTAGTCCGCCAGACGTGTCGCCTTACCAAGGCATATGGGCAGCACGCCCTCCGCGGCGGGGTCAAGCGTGCCGGTGTGGCCAACCTTGAACTTGCGGCCGGACGTTTGCCCCGCTTCGCGCAGGATCTTGCGCACAACCGCCACAACATCGTGGGACGTATAACCCGCTTCCTTGTACACATTCAAGAATCCTGTAAGATTACCCATCTGCCATACTCCGCTGCGCGATGCCCACAAACTTCGCGATAGCCTCCGCGGGCGCGTCCGGCGTTCGAAAGCCGGCTGCGGCCTTGTGGCCTCCGCCGCCAAGGCTTGACGCGATCTCCCCCACGTTAACACAACGCGAACGGAGGCTGAATTCCGTTGCGTCCTCCTTTTGCACCGCGTATACGGCGGTGTTCACGCCGCGTATGTTCACGAGATAGTCCGCCACGCTGTCCGGATAGTCTCCGCCGAGTTCCGCTTTGTCCGCCAGATCAATATAGGTATGGGCGATGTCCGGCTCCGCGTAGGTTATACGCGAAAGGGCGCGGGCCAGGAGCGGCGTTTTCTCCCGCGGTTTCTCCACCATCAGCACCCTGTAGATCCGCGAGAAGTCGATGCCCAAGCGCATGAGAGCCGCCGCCGTGTCAAGCACTTCGGGCGTGGTGCTGCTGTGACGAAAGCCCCCTGTGTCATACACCAGCCCCGCGTAGATCGCCGCGCCCATCTCCGCGTCCACCTCCACCATCGTGCTGATGAAGTTGTAGACCATAAGGGCTGTGGCCGGAGCCGCGGGGTCGGCGATCCAATAGTCGGCCCGGATGGTGTTGCCCTGGTGGTGATCCAGCATGGCCGTGTTCTTTGCGCGCCCCATAACCTCCAGAGCCTTGCCCAACCTGTCGGGCGTGGAGCAGTCCAGCGCGATAAACAGATCGGGAGCGAGAAGGCCGTAGTCTCCGCGGTAGACAAACTGCCTGCCGGGGATGATGCCGTAGCGTCTGTCGTAGTCCTCCAGCAGCACCTTCACGTCCTTGCCCAAGCGGCAAAGAGCGGCCGCCAAGGCAAGGCACGCGCCGATAGCGTCGCCGTCCGGGCGCGTATGGCCGGCTATGGCGATTGTTGACGCTTCGTTAATGGCCTTGCGCAAGTTTGCTTCGGTCTCGCAAATGTTACTCATGCTGCTCCCCCGCCATATCCTTGAAGAGCCTATCCATCTTCATGCCGTATTCCAGCGATTCATCCAGCACAAAGGTTATCTCCGGCGTGTTGCGCAGGTTCACGCGTTTGGCCAGCATCTTGCGCATGTAGGGCGCGGAGTTCTTCAGGCCGGCCATGGCCGCCTTCTTGGCCTGCGCGTCGCCCAGGATGCTCACAAAGATCTTGCACTGCTTGAGGTCGCTGGTGGTCTGCGCGCTTGTCACCGTGGTCATCGCGCCCACGCGCGGGTCTTTCAGCTCGGAGCGTATGATCTCGGCGGCTTCCTTGCGCAGTTCGTCATTTATCTTTTGCAGCCTCGGTGATGAGGACTTCATGCGTAAACACCTCTGATTAGCGCGGAATTTCTTCCATGATGTAAGCTTCTACCTTGTCGCCTTCCCTGATGTCGCCGAATTTGTTGAACGTCATTGCGCACTCAAAGTTGCTGGCGACTTCGCGCACATCGTCCTGGAAGCGTTTGAAGGAGCTCAGCGTGCCGTCGTACACAACTATGCCGTCGCGCACAACGCGTATCTGCGCGCTGCGCATGATCTTGCCGTTTGTAACGTAGCAGCCCGCGATATTGCCGATGCCGGAGGCCTTGAAGATCTGGCGTATCTCCGCGTTGCCCACGATCTTCTCGGCGTAGACAGGTTCCAGCAAGCCCTTCATGGCCGCCGTGATATCTTCGATAGCTTGGTAGATAATGCGGTAGAGGCGGATGTCCACCTTCTCTGCATCCGCTACGGCACGCGCCGGCGCGTCCGGGCGGACGTTGAAGCCGATGATGATCGCGTTGGAGGTGGAGGCCAGCATTACGTCCGTCTCCGTAACCGCGCCCACGCCGCCGTGGATGGTGCGTATGCGCACTTCGTCGTTGGACAAACGCTCCAGGCTGTTCTTCACGGCCTCCACAGAGCCTTGCACGTCGGCCTTCACCACGATGTTAAGATCCTTGACGGAACCTTCCTTGATCTGGTTGAACAGGTCGTTAAGCGACACCTTGTTGGGCGTTTGCTTGATCATGTCCTCGCGGCTCTTGGCCGTGACTGATTCGGCATACTGCCGCGCCTGCTTTTCGTTGTCGGCGGCGTAGAACGCGTCCCCGGCCGAAGGCACGCCGGACAGCCCAAGGACTTCCACGGGCGTGCTTGGCCCCGCTGTCTTGACCTTCTTGCCCTTGTCGTCAACCATTGCGCGGATCTTGCCGAATGTCGCGCCCACAACTACCGGGTCGCCCACATTAAGCGTGCCGTTTTGCACCAGCACCGTGGCCACAGGGCCGCGCCCCTTGTCCAGCTGTGCCTCGATAACTGTGCCGCGCGCGCGCCCCTTGGGGTTTGCGCGAAGCTCCTTCATCTCGGCCGTCAGCGTGATCATCTCCAGCAGGGTGTCGATGCCCGTTCCGTTAATGGCCGATACCGGCACGCATATGGTGCTGCCGCCCCATTCCTCCGCCACCAAGCCGTATTCAGTCAGCTCCTGCTTCACGCGGTCCGGGTTCGCGCTCACGCGGTCTATCTTGTTGATCGCTACGATTATGTCTACGCCGGCGGCCTTTGCGTGGTTAATGGCCTCGATGGTCTGCGGCATAACGCCGTCGTCGGCGGCCACCACAAGTATGGCGATATCCGTCACCTGCGCCCCGCGCATACGCATTGCCGTGAAGGCTTCGTGGCCCGGTGTGTCCAGGAAGCTGATGGTCTTGTTGTTGATTGCAACCGTGTACGCGCCGATGTGCTGTGTGATGCCGCCGGCTTCCCCCGTGACCACCGATGAATTGCGGATGCGGTCCAGCAGAGATGTCTTGCCGTGGTCCACATGCCCCATTACGACAACCACAGGCGAACGCTCCACAAGATCCTCCGGATCGTCAACGTCGCTTGCGAAGGCCATTTCCAGCACGTCTTCCTCGTCCAGCTTCTCGGCGATCAAGTCGAAGTCCTCCGCGATTTTCGACGCGGTGTAGTAGTCCACTTCCTGATTAATGTTGGCCATGATGCCGACCTTCATCAGCTTCTTAATGATCTCCGCAGTGGTCTTGTCGAGCAAGCCGGCAAGATCCTTCACGCTCACAGACTTGGGTAAACGCACCACCATTTCATCGGCTTCCAACACGGCCACCTGTTCCATTGCGGCAATTTCGTCAACCTTGGCTATACGCTTCTTCTTCTTCTTGGTGCTTGCGCTGATAAGCTGGGACACCGTGGCCTGATCCTGCTTGCGGTAAGGTTTTGCGTCGCCGCGCGTATCCTTGCCGCGCCCGCGGGACGCCGGCTTGCTGTCCGGCTTTCCGCCCATTCCTGGCTTGCCCGCTCCGGGCTTCGCGCCCTGTTCGCCGGGCTTACCCTTGCCGCGCGGCGTCCTGGAGTCCGGGCGGCTTGCGGCGGCGGCGTCCGGCCTGCGTGCCGCGCCGAAGCCTGTGCCCTGCCCTTCCGGTCTGCGCGGGCGGTCTCCGCCGTAGCCTGTGCCTTGGCCTTCCGGTCTGCGCGGGCGGTCTCCGCTGTAGCCTGTGCCCTGCCCTTCCGGTCTGCGCGGGCGGTCTCCGCCGTAGCCTGTGCCTTGGCCTTCCGGTCTGCGTGGGCGGTCTCCGCTGTAGCCCGTGCCTTGGCCTTCCGGTCTGCGCGGGCGGTCTCCGCTGTAGCCTGTGCCTTGCCCTTCCGGTCTGCGTGGGCGGTCTCCGCTATAGCCCGTGCCCTGCCCTTCCGGTCTGCGCGGGCGGTCTCCGCTGTAGCCTGTGCCTTGGCCTTCCGGTCTGCGTGGGCGGTCTCCGCTGTAGCCCGTGCCTTGGCCTTCCG
>WRAA01000009.1 GCA_009780445.1 Defluviitaleaceae bacterium | reverse complement strand
TTTAGCGCAGTGATGGGGCTGATCGGCACGGCCACGGGCGAACCGCTGCACGACGGCATGGCCGCCGCGCCAATGGCCGCGTTTGTCGAAACCATCGACGACGCCTTTGACGAACAACACATGAACGCGCCGGCCGCAGAGCGTGTCATGATCCTAGAACTTGATAACCCCCAAACCTTCATGAGCGGCGCGCCGTGGGGGATGGACACATCGCTGGAGATCGCCGCGCGAACAGACATTTTGCCGACAGACCACGTTGCGCGTAACGCGGGCATCGCCATCGAGGTGGAGGACCTTGCCGCCGCCGTGGCCTACATCAACGGCATGTTCGGCGGGCACAACGAAAGCTCCAACATACACTTCATAAGCGCGGATCAACGCCTGGACCCTCACGCCTATCGCTGGGTGGGTTCGCCGGGAACCGCCGACATAGTACGCCGGGTTCCGATAGAGCTGTTCAATCTGCACATGGGCGAGATACGCGGCCTTGGCAGGGTGATGCACGAGACCGAGTCCACGCGAACTCTGCGCCCCGCCCTCCTGCACGCCATATCCAGGCGCGACGCGTTTACGTCCGAGGCCGAACGCCTGCTGGCCTATCTGGAGAACAGCGAGACCATCACCGAAATGACAACCATCAGCGCGCGCATCGCAAACGTAGATCTGGAGATTCTGGAGGCGCAGAGGCAGATCGCAAGCGTTGAAAACGCCGTGAATCTGCCCACCGTTAACATCGTCATCTTCGAACGTATAACCGAGGACGAGTACCCGCCTTGGATTGCCGAACCCATCGGTTTCGGCCAAGAGCTGTCCGAAGCTTTCATGAACTCTCTTACGGTTATGGCGGAGCTGATGGGGCATATCGGCGTGCTGGCCGCGTGGCTGGCGGTGCCGGTGACTATCGTGGCAGTAACGGCCGGTGCGCTTAGGTTCGCCCGCCGTTTAGGCGCTAAGCCCGAACACAAACACGCCAAAGGGGACGATACGGATGAAGCTTAAACTTACGATAGCCGCTGTAATCGCGGCACTGCTTACGGCGGCATGTTCGCCGGCCGCGCCGCCCGCGGTTCCTATGGCGCAAGGGCAGGATGCTCCAAGCCCCGCGGCGGCCGCGCCGATGATTGAAGTGGATTGGGATGCCTCTGTGGGAGTGGACGACGCTAACTGGTTCTATAATTCCCAGGAAATGACATTGCAGGAGGCTCTCGAGTTCACTGCAGGGCTCCACGCAGGTGTGGAGGTTGCGCCCGTCGTGATCACGCCGGCCGAGGTGCCGATGCTGGCCTCCGACCGCCGCATATCCACCATCGCCGACGTTGTGATGCAGTCCGGCGAGTTTGAACACGCCGTGACGGCGGTACGCCACCTGGTCTGGCGCAACGGCGGTTTTGTCGAACACTCGTCCATGAACACGCACCGCGACGGCTTAGGCGGCAGCAGGAACAGGGGGATCTTCGAGGCCACACTGCGTGTTCCCGCGCAAGGTTACGACGTCTTTATCAGCGGACTGCGCAACATCGGGCATATCGTGTCGCTGACGGAAACGTCGGAGGATCACACGGCGGCGCACTCCGACGCGAACATCAGGCTGGAGACGCGCAGGGTCGAACAGGATCGCATTCTCGTTCTTCTCGCCCGTGCGCAGGATATCGGCGATCTGGACGAGATCCTGGCTCTCGAGCAGTATCTGCGCAACGTGCGCCTCGAGATCGAAGGGCTGACGCGCCAGATCGACCACATCGACAGGCTCGCCGCCTTCAACACCATCCACATGACCCTGCATGAAGTAATCGACGACCCCTTCGCAACAGCCACCATCGACAGCACCGGTACGCGCGTTATGGACGCCTTCGGCAGCTCCGCCGGCCTCACCCTTGGAGCGGCTCGCGCCGTTGCCGTCGTTTTGGCAAGCCTATCCGCGCCGTTCATCATCCTGCTGGGCGCGCTGATCGCCACCATGCTGATAATGCGCGGCTTCCGCAAGCTGCGCGCCGGCTCCGGCCGCCTGTAGACCATTACGCGGAACAACAAGAAGGTGTTGCAGTCTGCCCAAGCATTTCGCCCGGGCAGACCGCAACACCTTTCGCCATATGCCCGAAGCCGGGGTCGAACCGGCATGAACTTGCGTTCGAAGGATTTTAAGTCCTTTGCGTCTGCCAATTCCGCCATTCGGGCATTGCACATTATCACAGCAGATTATACCATTCCGCGCATGGCATGTCAAGTGCGGCGATCTGAATATGTTTTTAGGCTTAATTTACATTAACTCTTAGAAACTATGAGGCGAAGGCCATCATTTCCCTTGACACCTCCTGCGTAAATGTATATAATCCAGGTATACTAGAATCGGGGGAATTGCGGCCTGGGGGGGGCGCGGTGTTGAATCGTGATCCGGAACACGCCCGGGCAGGCCGCTTGAACACGCATGAACCTTTACCGTCTGCGAAAGAGGTGACGGGAGGTTTTTGCGTACAATAAAATGACGAGGTCTTGCGATGTTACCCACACAACAACTTAGGCTAGGCGAAGTATTGATCGAATCCGGGTGCATCACGGCGGAACAGCTGGCCGGTGCGCTGGAGATACAAAAGAGTTCCACCACAAAGAGACGGCTGGGCGAGGTGCTGATCGAAGAGAACATCATCACCGAAAACCGCCTGAACGTCGCCCTTGCAAAAAGGCTGGACATCCAATACGTAACCATGCGCGACGTAAAGGTGGACCTCGAAGCCACAAAGAAGGTGCCCAAGGCCATCGCGCTGAAGCACTGCCTGATAGCCATCGCCATGGACAGCCACACCCTGACGGTGAACATCAACGACCCGCTGAACTACTACGCGATAGAAGACGTAAAGCTCGTGACACACATGCAGATCATCATGCAGGTCTGCGACCGCGCGGAGATCCTGCAGGCCATCAATGAATCCTACGCGGAGATCGAAACGCGCAAGGCCTCCCAGGTGGCCAACGATTCCGCGGAGAAGATCACCACCATGGGCTTCGTCGATATCTCGGAATCTTCCGACGATACGCCGATAGTCACTCTGCTGAACTCGTCGTTGTACAAGGCTCACACAGCGGGCGCGTCCGACGTACATATAGAACCTTTCGAGGAAACCACGCAGTTCCGCATCCGCGTAGACGGCCTGATAATCGACTATCTGACGCTCTCCGTCTCCCTGCACACATCCTTGGTGGCGCGTATCAAGATCCTGGCCGGCATGGACATCGCCGAAAAACGCGCCCCGCAGGACGGCCACTTCCGCGCAAAGCTGCAAGAAATCGACATCAACGTGCGCGTGTCCAGCATACCCACGGTGTACGGCGAAAAGATCGTAATGCGCTTCATGGGGCAGGGTGGCTCGCTAAGCAACTCCGGCACATTCGGCATGATCCAAGAGGACTACGCCAAGATGATGGAGATTCTGCAATCGCCCCACGGCGTTGTCTACGTAACCGGCCCCACGGGCAGCGGCAAGACCACCACGCTCTACATGATCATGGAGATGCTGGCAAAGCGCAACGTAAACATCTCCACAGTGGAGGATCCCGTAGAGCGCAACTTGGCAAGGATCAACCAGACCCAGGTCAACCCGCTGGCCAACCTTACCTTTGAATCCGCTCTGCGCTCCATCCTGCGCCAAGACCCGGACATAATACTGATAGGCGAAACGCGGGACAAGGAAACCGCAAGCATTGGCGTCCGCGCCGCTCTCACCGGCCACTTGGTCATGAGCAGCCTGCACACCAACGACGCGATCTCCGCGATAGTGCGCCTTGTGGACATGGGCGTGGAGGAATATCTGCTGGCCAACACCCTGGCCGGCGTGGTGGCACAGCGTCTCGTGAAGAAGATCTGCGCCGCATGTTACCAAGAACACGAGACCACCCCGCGCGAACGCGACATTCTGGGCGAAAACTGCCCCCCGACGCTGGCGCACGGCAAGGGCTGCCACAACTGCAACAACACAGGCTACAAGGGGCGAATGGCCGTACACGAAATCCTGGCCATCGACGAAGAGATCCGCAACCTTATCTCCTCCAAGGCTCCCACCAAGGTGATCTACGAATATGTTCGCAAGCACAACAAGCTGAAATTCCTGCGCGACAGCCTGCAACGGCTGGTGCTGGAGAAAGTCACCACCATGGACGAACTTCTCAAGCTGACATACTCCGCGTAGCGCAGAATTCCACGTTATCCCACGCAATCTTATGTGACGGAGGGTCATAATGAATATATCGCAGCTTATCACCATTGCGCGCGAACGCAGGTGCAGTGACATACACATCACCGCGGCGCGTAACATAGTGTTCCGCATAGACGGCTCCCTCGTTGAAACAGAGATACAGATGAGCCCCGCCCAACAGCGCGAGCTGATCCTCTCCATGTTGAACGACAAACAGCGCGATCTGATCGACAACGGCAAGGACGTCGATATGTGCTACACAATGGAGAACGGCCAACGCCAGCGCGTAAACGTGTTCCACCAGCAGAAACACTTGGCCTGCGTAATGCGTATAATAAACGACAAGATCCCCACCTTCGAAGAGCTGAACCTGCCCGAAACCCTGCGCACCCTTGTGGAGGAACCGCGCGGCCTCATCCTTGTGACAGGCCCCACAGGCTCCGGGAAGTCCACAAGCCTGGCCGCCATGGTGGACTATATCAACAGCAACTACGCCCGCCACATCCTCACGGCGGAGGACCCCGTGGAATATGTCTACACGCAGAAAAAGTCGCTGATACATCAGCGGGACATCGGCACGGACGTGGCCTCCTTCGAAGGCGCGTTACGCTCCGCAATGCGCGAAGATCCCGACGTAATACTGATAGGCGAAATGCGCGACTACGAAACGATCTCCGCCGCCGTAACCGCCGCGGAAACAGGCCACTTGGTGCTGTCCACACTGCACACCACCGGCGCGGCCTCCACTATCGACCGTATAATCGACGTTTTCCCGCCGCACAACCAACAGCAGATACGCACACAGCTCGCAAGCGTGCTAAAAGGCGTAGTAACCCAGACCCTCGTGCCAAAGGCCGACGGAAAAGGCCGCGTGGCCGCCTTCGAGATAATGACAGGCACCGACGCGGTCCTCAACCTCATCCGCGAAAACAAGTGCCACCAGCTTAACTCCACCATCCAAACAGGCTCCAAGGCCGGCATGGTGCTGCTGGACTCATATCTGGCGAAGCTGGTGAGAAGCGGCACCATCAAGATGAACGACGCTCTGGAGAAGGTGAACGACCGCCAAGCCTTTTTGGCCGAAGCGGGCAGGGTGTAGGCACCACATACGGAACATTACCAGGGCACACCCTGTGATGTTATATACTAGCAAAATAATAATAATGGGGAGGAAACGAAATGAAAATTCTACTTAACAGGTACAAAGTCCTGAAGAAGAAGCATAAGAAGGGCTTCACCATGATCGAACTTGTTGTCGTTATCGCGGTTCTTGCGATCTTGCTTACAGTTCTCGCGCCGTCTATCCTTAGCGTTCTTGATAGTGCCAACAGAATCGGAGACATGGCAGATGCTAATGCGATTCAGCAAGCCGGTGGTGCAGCCGCTATTGCTTTGGGGAGACAGCCAACGCCAGGCGAGGTTGTTGCAGAAATGGCCGGCGGAACAATGCACGTCGGTCTTACTGTAGACCTGTTCTTTGAAGGAATGGCTCCGGCAGGCTTTAGGATTGTTAGTGGTGGTAGAACTACTCGCTCTGACGGTCTAACACAAGGAAGGATCATAGAGGACGATTCAAGAAGGGTACAGGTAGTAGTTCCTGCTGCCGGAGCAGGCGGCGGAGCTACATCCCCTGATGGACCATAACATTAGTGGATGATGTCTCAACTGCAAGTAGTTAACGTTATCTTGATCTCCGTGTCGGCCATGCTTGGCGCGTCCTTTGGCTCGTTTGTTAACGCGGCCTCCATGCGCTACGCGGCCGGCAGGGGGTTCGTCACCGGCCGCTCTTCGTGTCCGTTCTGCGGCCGGGTACTGCCTTGGTATGATCTTATCCCGCTGGTCGGCTGGCTCTTGCTGGCCGGCCGCTGCCGGGGCTGCAAGGCGGGTATTTCAGTGCGCTATTGGCTGGCGGAAGTGTGCGCCGCCGGCGCATTCGCGCTGTGTTACATCACCTTTGGCTTCGCGACCCTAACCTTGGCGGCAATGGCCGCGTTTTCGGTGCTGATGGCGATATCGCTGATAGACCTGGAGACCATGGAGATACCGGACGGACTGAATATTGCCATGGCGGTGATCGCCGTGGTCTGGATATGGCTAGAACCCGAGATGTCTCTTGTGTCGCGGGTTATCGGCTTTTTTGCTGTAAGCGGATTTATGCTTGCCGTGGCCTTGGCTATCCCCGGGGCGTTTGGCGGCGGCGATATCAAGCTGATGGCCGCGTGTGGGGTAATGCTGGGCTGGCAGGGTGTGTTGCTTGCGTTTTTCGTGGCGGTGTTCCTTGGCGGAAGCTATGCCCTGTGGATGATGATTGCCTTTAAGCGGCGCGGGCAGATGGTCTTTGGGCCGGCTCTGTGCCTTGGCGTGTTTGCAAGCTTGCTCTACGGAGACGCGGTTCTTGAGTGGTATTTCGAGCTGTTGCGGCTCTGATGACGATATGATTTGATGGGTGGTGCGGCGGATGCCGAAATATCAGTTTACGGCGATAGACCTTTACAATAAGAAGCTTGTCAGCGTGATAGACGCGAGGGACGAGGACGACTTTCGTAAGCAGATGCGCTCGCGCAACCTCGTGCCGACAAAGTTCAAGATACAGACCGAAAAGGTGCAAGGCTACAAGATGAGGTCCAACGAGGTCTCGGAGTTTTGCCGCCAGATGGCAAGTATGCTTTCCAGCGGAATCACCGCCGTGCGCGCGATGGAGATCTTGAAGAACAGCGATTTCAAGCCGCCGGTGAAGAAGATCTTCGAACGGATGCACAAGGAGCTGCAACAGGGCATAGCCATGAGCGATTCTATGCGCAATCAGGGCAACGCCTTCCCCGTGCTGTTGATAAACATGTTCGCCTCTGGCGAGGCCAGCGGCAAGCTGGTGAACGTAACAGAACGTATGACCACCCACTACGAAAAGGAACACTTGCTAAACGGCAAGATAAAGGCGGCTCTGCGTTATCCGCAGATCCTAAGCACCGTCACCTTGATCGCGGTGATCGGCATATTCACAATCGTACTGCCAAGCTTCTTCGAAATGATGGTGGACTTCGAGAAGCCGACCCTCACCGTCGTGATGATCGCGTTCAGCGACTTCCTGCTGACATATTGGTACATCCTGCTTATCGCCGTGCTGGTGCTGATCATCTTGGCGCGCTTCCTGCTCTCCATCCACAAGGTCGCCCTATGGGTCGACAAGGTGAAGCTTCGGCTGCCGGTGATCGGCAAGCTCCTTAAAACTATCTACACCGCACGTTTCTCACGTACACTATCGTCGCTCTACAGCAGCGGCGTATCCATAATCGCCTCACTTGAAATTACCGGGCCGATAATCATGAACAAGTATATCGAGATGCAGTTCCAGAGGCTTGTGCTGGACGTGCGCAACGGGGATTCGCTAAGCGAGTCTGTGCGGCGTATCGACGGCTTCAAGTCCAAACTGCCGGACACGATCCTGATCGGCGAAGAGTCCGGCCGGCTTGACGAAATGCTGGTCAGCACGGCCGACAGCTTCGAGTATGAAGCGGAGCAGGCCGCCGGCGCGATGGTGCAGCTGTGCGAGCCTGTGATGCTGGTGGTGCTTGGCGGGGTCATCCTGGCGGTGCTGCTGGCCGTGATGCTGCCTATGGCGACACTGTTCACAGAAATGGCGTTCTAAGAACCTGTGCTCAATAATTCAACGCCACCTTGACACGGCTTGACGCCGCTGTGACCTTCTTAGCGGCTCCTAGCGGATCGCGCGGATACGCGTCGTCGCCGCTACAAGGCCACAGCAACGCCAATCCGCGCCAATGCGGCATTGAATTATTGAGCACAGGTTCTTACACTGCAAGGTTCTGACAATTGCAACGGAAACCAACAACGAGGACTGATGCGTCATGAGGACATCCATATATATATCCGCGGAGCAGATCCAGGCCGTTGGAATTGCCAAGAAGGATGCGAAGGCCTATGCCGTGCAGCACCTTCCGGAAGGTGTTATGTATAACGGCATGATAATGGAGGAAACTACATTATCGGAGAGCTTGGCCGCGCTTAAAAAGAGCAACCCCGCGATGTTCAAGAGGCCGGTGTCCTTGGTTGTGGACGGCAGTTCCATCCTCAACCGCCGCCTGATCACGCCTAAGCTGCGCGACAAACAGTACCTCCAGCTTGTGCGGGACGACTTCGTGGATTCTATCGGAGACGTTAACGACCTCGTATGCACCTACCGCAAGCTGGCGTCCAAGAAGGAGAAGGAACACGCGATCCTGGGCTTCGCCGTAAACAAGGTGCTTATCGACAGATATGTCGCCACGTTTAACGAAGCGGGCATCAAGATAGAGTCCATGCGCATCGGCATCGAGATGCTGCTGGAATTTGTGAAGACCATGCCGGCTCTGCAGCAGTCCACCGTGATTGTGAACGTGCTGGACGGGCATATTATGCTGTCGATGATCTTTGTGGACGGCGAGAGCGTGTTCTCCCAGCGCACCCGCCTTTACGGGGAGGACAGGGAGCAGATAATCGGCAATGTGGCGGATAATCTCAACACTTTGCTGCAGTTTGTGCAGTCGCAGAACTATGAGGGCGCGGCGTGCAGCTACTACTTCGGTATATCGCTCTCGGAGGCCTCGGCGTTGCAGGCGCGTAACACGTATCCGGGGCTGAAGATAGAGGCGTTCTACAAGCGCAGCATTGTGCCGTCGGAGGCGCACTTCGCAACCCTTGACGTCATGTTCGGCGGCAAGGGGCTGGATCTGCTGAAGGCGCGTAAGGCTCTCGATGCGTACGTCAAGAGCAAGAGACCCAAGAGGACTTGGATCGCCCTGCTTGTGCTGTACTTCACTTGCTTGGCCGGTTTAGCGGGCTACTTGGTATACGAGATACACGAACTCGACTTCGAGATCAGCCTGGTGAACCGGTTTGTGACGGCGCCGATTGTGGCAGAGAGGCAGGAACACATACGTGGCCTGATGTCGGACACCACCGGCTATAACAATGTCTTGGAACAGGTGGACGCTAAGTGGGTCTGGGAAGGATCCATGGCGGCGGCGGAAAGCCGTATTATGGACTTTGTGCTGTTCGGCCACGGGCTGGAGGTTGATGTCACCAGTTTCAGCTTTAACGAGAACACGGGCGTTGTGCGCATTAACGCAACCGCGGCCGATGCCGGCGTGTCCGTGGACTATGTTCACGCGATGTACGACAACGGCATTGCGCGGGATGTGATGTACCACGGCTTTGGCAGCAATGCGCAGGGCAGATTCACCTTCACGGTGGACATATATCTGCTGGTGGTAGTCGAAGAGGAAGGGGAGTAGCCGGATGGAGAAGAAAGGCATCAGCAAGCGCGAGAAGGTAATGCTGATTTTTATAGCGGTCTTTGGCGTGACGGCTCTGTCGGTGATGTACGGCATACTCCCGCTTAACGAGACCATGGAGGTGCGCGGGGCGGAGCTTTCCCGCCTGGAGCTGGAGCGCGTCAATATCGAGATGCTGTTTGCGACAGAGGAAACTATCGCGGCCAATCATGCGGAGGCCGCGCAAGCATACACAAGCCTTGTGGCGAACATGCCGGAGAAACGCATAAGCGACGTAGGATTCATGCTTACCCAGCTTGTGCAGGAACATTATCTCGCGCCGATAGAACAGAGGCTCTTCGGCCCGTCCGCCTTCCAGGGCAGTGACGCTCTGCAAATTATTTCGGCCTCCATGGTCGTAAGCGGCAGCTATGCCGCTCTGATGAGCCTGATGGACACCGTAGAGGCGACGGACTATCTGCGCATCAGCAACATGACATTCTCCTTCAACGAGAGCGGTGTCGCGGAGATAAACAGGATCAACCTAAGCTTCGAAGTGCTGATGGTTCGGGATGTTATGGCAAGTTAGAGCCTGATCAGGCTCTAAGGCGTTGTTGTTGAGCATATTACATAAAAGGAGAGGGACGCTATGATTAATCGGATACGACGCATTAGGCCGCGCTCGGGGTTCACGATGATAGAGCTGGTTACGGTGCTGTCGATTATCGCTGTGCTGCTGGCTGTCGGCGGGGCTGTGACCCTCGGCTTCATACAGGCCGGGCAGCAGCGCAACCGCACAGACATAGCGCGCTCGATCTACCTGGCCGCGCAGGACCAGCTTACCGAAATGCGGACGCTGGGCGCGCTTGACCAGTTTGTATCACAGGCGGGCATAGACTTTAACACGCCGTCGACAACAAATGTCTTTTACCTGCTCGGCGAGGACAGCGCAGTCTGGCCGGATCGCGCCGACGTCAACCTCTTTAATACGGACTACGTACACTTCATAAGTATGCCGGCCGGCCACGTACCGGGCACCGACCCATCGGCCGACGCGGTTCTCACCCTTCTGCGCCCCGTAATGACTTACGGCGAGGCACTGGCCTCCGCAGTAACCATAGAGTTCAACATCAGGACCGGTATGGTCTTTTCTGTTTTCTTCTCCGACACGCTGGGCGACGGCGGCGCGTTTGTGTACACCGGCGCGGGCGACGCGCAGGACAATATACTCGGCGGGCGCGGAATGGCGGCCGGCGGTTATGCCTTTGCCTCCATGCGCAACCAAGGTTTCTTCGGCGTTTCAACCACGGGCGGCCTGCCGGACGGGCCGGGCCAGCCCCCGCTGGCGACTGTCGCGCGGATATTCGACAGCCACGATGACAGAATCTTCGCCCAGGCCGCGGGCATCACCAGTGAGAATGCGCTGTACGCCCTCTTCCTTATCCCTGTTGCCTCCGCCGGCGAGACCTTCACCGCGTCCGTCTCTGTCGACGGCGGTGTTGTTGTCGCGTCCAGGCAGTTCAGCCTGACAGGCGGGCCTGTGGGCGGCCCCGGCCTTGCCGTGGACGGAACCTTCTCCGGCGGCATCGCCAGCACGCGGGACAACGGCATCTACCTCAGCAGGGTGCTGGACGACCCGGCGGGAAACCCGGAGTTTTACGAGATCATATGGATACTGGACTATGTGTCGGGCAACACCGCGGCGGCCGGCTACACTCACTTCACGATATTCCACGAAGCGGATGTGCGGGCGGCCTTGGGGCCGAACGCGATGGTCTATGCCTCGCTGACAGGCCCGGCGGGTTTCCTGCCGCGTCAGTCGGAGCCGCGTGCGCCGTACTTCAGCCGGCTGACCCTGCCGGGCGCGGCACCCGGCGAGAACTTCAGCATACGCTCCGCGCGGCACCTCTACAACATCCGCTTCATGAGTACGCACCACCCAGGCACCCAAGGCGCGACATTCACGCTGACAAACAATACATTAATCACCGCCGACGGCTTAGCTCCGGGCACCCAAGGCCTTGATCTGGCCTTGGCCGGCTCGGCAGTGACCAACTTCATGCCGATACCGTATCTGCGTTACGGCTGGACATTCGACGGCGCAGGGCTGACCATCGCCAACTTTTCATCGGCCGTGACAGCCGGCAACGCGGGGTTGTTCGCGCAGACAGAAGCAGACAGCACCGTGCGCAACCTGCACATGTTCAACCCGAGCGTGTCCGCGCTTACGCAAGTTGCGGCCACCGGGCGGGCAGGCTCTGTCGCGGGCATAGGCAACGGGCTTTTCACAAACATAGACATCGAAGGCACCACCATTGAGCGCACCGTCGTTGACGATGACGATAACGAAAACGGCGAACCTCCGGCACCGGTTGATCCCTTGCAGGATGACGAACCTGCCGTACTCACCCCGGACATACGGGCTTCCGGCAACGCCGGCGGCGTAGTGGGTCAGCTGGGCTTTGCCGCCAACAACAGCAGAGGCCGGCTGGAGTATATCACCGTTGCCGGGCTGTATGTCAGAAGCGACGGCGCGGGTGCCGCAAGCGATAATCTCACGGCCGCCGGCGTAGCGGGTCAGGTTTTTGTGCGCTCAGGCGCCAACACAGATCCTGTTGATTCACCGGCCGTCATCCGTTACATTGATGTGGACGACGTGCGCGTTACAAGCGCGGGGCAGCGTGCCGGTGGTGTTGTGGGCAACCTCAACACAACCATGTCCGACGTAGAGGTGAACAACGTATTCGTGCGCGGCATGGGCAGGGTCGGCGGCGCGGTGGGCATAATCCAGACCCCGGCAAGTTCGCGCATCACCAACCTCATCGTAAACAACCCCGATGTCGGCGATGACTTTGCCGGCAGTGCAGGGCAAGTCGGCGGGGCTGTCGGCCAGCTGGGCGGCCCGGCATACAACATCGTAGTGACCAACCCGACTGTTGAGGGCATAACACTGGCAGGCGGCGCGATAGGCAATGTTGCGGGCGTGGGCAGACTGAACGGCCTGGAGGTACACGGAGGAAACGTCACGGGCGGCAGTCACGCCGGCGGGGCAATCGGCCAACAGACTGCCGGGTCAGCCCCGATTAACCGGGTAGACGCGGTGATCGTTACAGGCATGACAGTCACGGGCGATCAAGCCACGGGCGGAGCGGTGGGACTTTCCCAGGGAACCTTGGACTATGTGCGGGTGTACAATACGCAAGTCACCGGCGGCACTACCACAGCTGCTACTACAGGCGGCGCGGTGGGCAGAAGCACCCAAGCCGCGGCAGCCGTGGCAAGCCTGGGTGATCTTCGTGTCACAAACGGAACCGTTGTGGGCGGCGGCAGCGCGGGCGGCATAGTCGGCCAGATCGGTTCGACTAATGCGGCCGGAGTGACTACTCCGGTTAATTTGACCAACGCCCATGTCGCCGGCACAAATGTAACGGGCGTCGGGCTTACGGGCGGCATAGTGGGGCATGGCGACGGAAGCGTAACCAATGTTTCGGTAAGATCCGTGCCGCTTCCGCCGGAGGATGACGAGGGCGAAGCCGCAGGCGTGTCTCCCGCGAATGACGGACAGGGCGGCGCGGTGCAGGTGCTGATCTCCGGAGGCACCACAGGCGGCATTGCCGGGCAGGTGCGCGCGGGAACGTTATCCGACGCCGAAGTGTACGACGTAAGAGTTGAAGGAACCGGCAATACCGGCGGCGGCGCGGGCAACATAACATCCGCCGGCGGCCATGCTACGGATCTGCGCGTTACCGACGTAACAGTCACCGGCACCGGCGGCACCACCGGCGGCATTGTCGGAACAATGGGCGGCACCATGACAGACGCCACGGCGACGAGGCTTACTGTCGAGGGAATCTTGCTGCCCACGGGCAACCACAATGTCGGCGGCGGCGCGGGCAACATAGCATCCACCGGCAGTGCCGCAGACATAAGCGTGATTTCCACAAGCGTCACAGGCAACGGCACCAGCACCGGCGGCATAGTCGGCCATTTGAACAACGCAACGATAACAAACGCCGCCTCGCGCGGTGTGACAGTTACGGGAAACAGCTCCCGCCGGCTGATGGCTCCGCCGGCGACAGGGGAGGATGAAGAAGAGGGCGCAGGACAGCCGGCGCAGGAATTGCGGGAAGATTATGTTTCCAACCACACCGGCGGCGGTATCGGCACAACAGGGCCTGCCAGCAATGTCACGAACTTACAGGTTCACGGCGCGACGGTTGCCGGGTCCGGCCGCGGCAGGGTCGGCGGGGCGATAGGCAACAGCTTGGGAACCGTCACCGGCGTAGAGGTAGGCACGCTGGCTGCCGGAGAAAACGTATACACAACTGTATCTACCACAGGCTCCGGGGAAGTTGGCGGCGGGTTCGGCTTCTTCGGTGCCGCCGGCGTGCTGGCTTTGCCGCCCACGCCTGAGGACGAAAACCCGGTACGCCTCGAGATAACCAATGTGGCCGTAACCGGCGGAACAGGCTCCGCCGGCGGGGCAATAGGCCAGGCAAGTGTCTCCGATGCTACGCTTGCGGCACACTTCGACCTTCGCGACATAATCGTCCACTACCCGGTTGTCAGCTCAAGCGGAAACGTGGGGGTAGGCGGCATAGTCGGCAATATGCGCAGAGGTTTGGTCGACTCCGTGGTGAGGGAACCGCAAGTCAGCGGGGCTGCTATCGGTGCCAACCAAACCGTCAGAGTGGGCGGTGCAGTCGGCCTCTTGAATGTCCGGCCCGGCCAGCCCGGCGCGCCGGACGCACCTAACGCACCTGATGCGCCTAACGCGCCTGATGAGCCTGACGGCGAAGTGGTTCCTCCGTTGCCGGCCAGAGTTGCAAACACCACCGTCATCCGGCCTACAGTCACAGGCTCGGGTGCTTCCGTAGTCGGCGGAGCTGTGGGCAGCGTGCAAGCCAACAATATCGTCGAGGACGTGTTCGTTGAACACCCCAGCGTTAGCGGGTCGGGGAACGCGGGCGGCATCGTGGGTGTTGCCAACGTAAACAGCATCAGCAGAAGAGTTGAAGTTACCTTCCAAGCCAACGCGGGCAACAGGCTCAATGACGATCCGGATGTTGATAACGCCCCGGATGTCACGGGCTTGGTAAACGTCGGCGGTGCCGTAGGCAACATGGTAAACAACAGCAGTCTGCTGGACGTTACGGTAAGGTACCCCGCTGTTCTGGGCGGAACCGTGACCGGCGGCATTGTCGGCATGGCCGGCTACAACAGCTTGATCCGAGATTTTATGGTGTACGATCCGGTTATCGTCAGCGGGGGAACTGCCGGCGGCGCCGTGGGCTTGCTGCGCGGTCAGCTCCAACGCGGGGAAGTGCCGGAGGGAACCGTACCTGATTCGAACGTACGTAATCCGAACGTTACCGGCGGAGCAAACAGCACCGGCGGCGCAGTGGGCTACTCCGGCGTGGCCAGCACAATCGAATATCTTGACGTAGCCTCCCCGGTTGTCAGAGGTTCCGGCAATGTGGGCGGCGCAGTGGGGCAGATGCGCGGGCGTATCGAGAATGTCAGCGTGGCCGACCCCTTGGTCACCGGGGGCAGGAACCCCGTGGGCGGCGTAATAGGCGCGTCCATCGCAAACACAACCGTAGCCGGAGCCGACCCCGGCGCGATCATCAACCTTATCGTGACGAACCCCAATGTCTACGCCTCAGGCAGGGCAGAGGCCGACGGCCCCCGCAGTTATATCGGGCGGGCGGGCGGTGCCGTAGGCTCGCTGGGCGGAAGCCTGGCTAACGCGGAAGTGTACCGCCCGATAGTTAACGGGCGCAGAGCCGCCGGCGGGGCTGTGGGCTTCTCCGGCGCGCTTGCCAACATCACCGATCTGAACGTCAGAAACCCTGTCGTAACCAGCTTCCCGTCGGACGCGGGCTTTGCTGACGCGTCGTTTAACACCGGCGGCGCGGTGGGGCAGTTCAGCGGAGCTATGTCGAACGTAACCGTACACACCCCGATGATCACCGGCTTTAACGCCGTGGGGGGTGCTGTGGGAAGAAGCTACGGCGTAATGACCAATGTTGTCGTGAACAATCAGCTCACCATAGACTATCCGTCCATAATCAGCGGCGCGGATCGCGTGGGCGGTGCCGTCGGCCAGAACGACGGCGAAATGACGCTCGTAAGGGTCAATAACTATGTGGCCGAACCCGGCGTGGTGTCTCCGACGCCGACTCCTGTGCCGACGCCGACACCAACGCCGGTGCCGACACCAACGCCGGAGCCGACACCAACGCCGGCACCCGCGCCAACCCCGGTGCCTCTGACAACATGGAGGCCGGATGTGCAGTATCCCGCGGGGGACCGCGTATTCTACAACGGCCTGGAGTTCGAACTCCGCTTCTGGGCTCCGGCAGGTGTCCGGCCTGACGGGCATAACGAAGCAAACGTATGGCGGATGATCTGCGACACTCCCCTTCCGTGGAGAAATGACATACGCTACTGGGCGCAAGGTATGGGTGCGGGACCCTCGGGCCTCGCCCCCGCTCCGATAGTTATCTTCAACGGCAGGGTGTACCAAACCGTATTCGGCGCGGTCGCGGGTGCGACGCCGGGAACCCCTCATTCCGGCTGGGATTTTGTCAGGCCGCATGTGCCTGACACACAGCCAACGCCGGAGCCAACACCGGAGCCGGCTCCCACGCCGGGGCCAACGCCCCGGCCCACGCCGGTGCCTCCGGTCATACCACCGGTGACACCTCCCGCGGATGGCGCGCACATGGTTATAGGTTTTGAGCGTGTCGGCGGCGCGGTAGGGCACAACACCGGCAGCATTTACGACGCGGGCACGCTTAACCCCGCAATATCCGCTACGAGGAACGGCGGCGGCCTCGTCGGCCTTTCCTTCGGCGGAGATATAGGCAACTCATTCGTGAACAGGAGCCATGTGGAAGATCGAACTCCAACGGACGATCCGAACCCGCGCTCCGGGCATTTCGGCGGCGCGATAGGCCAGATCAACCTTGCTGAAGTGGACGATATACGCGTGGAGAATCCCAGGGTTCACGGAACACGGCATTCCGGCGGTGTCATCGGCTCGTCCTTTAACACCGTTGCCGAGGAAGAGAATGTCGGCGAGGACACGGGCGACGACACGGACGAGGAGGACGCCCCGGAGGAAACCCCGGATGATTCGCCGGACGCACCCACCAGCACCATCAGCAACCTTGTGGTGAACAGCCCGGTCGTCACCAGCACCAACTCCGCCGGCTCCGGAGAGGATGAAGGCGTGAACCTTGGAAGCGCAGGCGGCGCCCTTGGCCAGCTTGTGGGCGGCACGCTAAGCAACGTAGTGGTCAGCAACCCCACCGTAACCAGCGGACACCACGCCGGCGGCGCAATAGGCAACATCGGCTTGGCCGGAGTAGCGTCGCAGATTTATGTCCGCTTCAACGAAGAGCCGACCCCCATGTACTACAGAATTACCACCGTGCGCGAAGCGACGCACCAGACCATGCAGCCGGCTATCGGCGGAATCGCCGGCATCCACAGGGGAAGCTTGCGCCAAGCCGTGTTCATCTCTCCCGCAGAGCGTATACACATAATGCGCCCGAATTGGCACACCGCCAACAGCATCGGCGGCATTGTCGGCAACTTGCAAAATAACACCGCGGTAGAGATGGCTCTGGATGAAGTGTTGTTCCTTGCCCTCGCGCCTTCCAACCACGCAAACAACCAGCTCCAGCCAATACTGGGCAACAACCCCGGCACAGAGCGTATCAACGCGGACAGGTTGCGGTATCTGCGCGGCGTCGGCACACGCCCGGCTATGGACTTCAACGTTCAGCACGGAACGGACGACAGCACCGGCACGTTATTAGGCACCGGCGCGGGCGTTGCGGAGATCCGCTCTGCTGCCGGCGCATGGCCCGGGTTCCATCAAGGACTGGGACTGGACGTAGATGCCGATCGGCTGTATGCCTATCCGCGGCTGCGTAATATAATCAGCTTTGTGGAACCGCGTCTGCCCGAATGGCTTTGGCCTATAGTGCGGTAGACGTGGCCAACGCGGCAACTGCGAAGGGAAGGGGAGGGGGAGCAATGAAGGTACTGCGGAGTAAGTCCGGCATTACACTGTTGTTTGTGCTGGGTACCATGATGTTGCTGCTCTCCCTTGGGGTGTCGGCATTGACGGCGGCGGGGCTTGCCTTTGGCGCACGATTCGCCAAGCAGGATCGTAATCAGCTGGAGCTGTTCGTGGGAAGCAGCGAACACACACTGCTGGCGGCTCTGGATAACGAGCTGATACCCATGGCCGACTCAAACGCGCCGACAAGAATCGGAAGCTTTATCACGCGGGATGTGGTGTATCAGTTTTTCAACGGCGTGACCACCGCCGGCGGCGATGTTATTATCCCGCCGGCCATAGACCCTAACGCCTACATGCGCCATCCCGCGACGATCAACGAGGCCGGATTCTTCCCGATAGCTTCCCGGGCATACGAAGTCACGCCCATAACCTTTAACGTGACGGCCCCCTTTGTGCCGCCAAACCCGGACGGCACGGCGGTGCTGTCGCAAACCGTGACCATAACCGGCACGATGAATGTCGAGGGTTCGTCCTTCGTGCGCCGCCACAGAGTACCGTATCCGAACTGGCCGGATCCGCCGTTTCCGGAGATGCCCGCCCCGATACCGCCCCAGCCGCTCTACGTCACTATCACAACTGGCATGATCACGGCTTCGCTGACAACAATCTATACCACGCCGCGCGATACAATGCAGGTGGTTACGCTGATAACGCTGGAGTTGGGCGCGCCGATAGTTCTGCAAGAGGTGATGACGGGCAGTGATATGTATCACGACACCGATCTGCCGCAGTTTAACACAATGGCCGTGATTTCGGCGGGAGACTGGAGTGTGATCATGCGTGGCCAGTAAGATAGCCAAGATATTGAGGTGCAAGCGCGGCATAAGCCTTCTGGAGGCGATTTTCAGCATCCTGCTGCTCACGGTGTTGCTGGCTACTGTGTCCTCCCTTATGATGACGGCCTCGCGGCTGACGCACAGGGGCTGGACAGACTCGCAGGCCATGCAGGCCAACGCCAACGCCGCGCTGATACGGCAGGGTTTAAGCCCGGCCGCCGGCACGGTCACGTTCACACTGGTTACGGATGCCGGAGGCGGCGTGCCGGGTCTTACGGTGGGCGTGCCGGTGGATGTATATACCGCGGGCGGCGGAGATGACGGCGGTGTCGCGTTTATTTCGTTTGACCCGCAACCGCAGACACAGCCGCAAACGCAACCGTAATAGGTCTTATAACGAAGGGGGTGTTGCGGTATGGTCAGGAAGGTACGGCGGTGCCGAAAAGGCGTGACCTTGATGGAGCTGGTCGTCGCGATTTTGGTGTTTTCGATAATCCTTGTGGCGACAACCTCCGTGTTCCAGCCGATTCTGCAGGCGCATCTGCGTTCGACCGATTTCGCCGAGGCTAATACTCTGCTCGACAATATCGCAACCTTGGTGATGGAGAGCGTCAACAACTCGCAGGGTTTTGCGCAGCCGGAAGGGCGTTTGGGTGTGTCGATCAACCCCCCGGATCCGAATTCCGCACTATATGGGCTGACACAGCGGGATTATTGGGAGGTCGGCACGACTGCGCAGGGTATGACATTCCGGATAAACTCCGGCGGCGTGCTGGAGTGGCGCATAGACGGCCCGGGCGGCACCCCCGGCAACTGGTACAGCGTGATAGACCCGGGCTTCTACGTAAACAAGAACTTGCTCATTGGCTGGACATCGGACAGCGGTCTGGTGACTGTGATCATCAGGCTGGAGCATGATCAGGGCTGGTGGCAGATGGAACGTGCCTACGCGGCGCGGCCTCTGGGGATGATATAGCTGATCCGGTTAAAAACCATCCCATCAGGCTTGTCTTTTTCGCGTATGGCGTCGTCAACTCCGTCTAGCGTGCCTAATGGGCACGCGTCGTTGTCGTTTCCTAGCCCTACGCAAAAAATCCCGCGCCTGATGGGACGGTTTT
>WRAA01000008.1 GCA_009780445.1 Defluviitaleaceae bacterium | reverse complement strand
TTCACGACCCCGGCCACCCCGACGCCGATGCCGACGGATATGTGCAGATGCCGAACATCAACATCGTTATGGAGATGGTTAACATGATTTCGGCCAGCCGCTCCTACGAAGCGAACGTCACGGCGATGGACGTCACACGCGGCATGATATCCCGCACGCTGGAGATCGGCCGGCAGTAAAGTGCCGGCGTTTAGCCAGACCACGACCTTTCGATAAGGAGAACATATATGCAAGCGAATTCAATCGGACCGCTTACCGGTCCGCTGGCTTCTGCGGATAATTTGGCTGCTACGCGGATGCGTCAGACCCAGGTGTTTGACGATGTTCTGTCCGCCGCTTCGGCGATGTTTAACAGGGCGAACGCCCTCTCGACCGAGGCCGACGTGGCTCAAATTGACTTTGCAACAGGCCGGACAGACAACTTCCTTACCGTGATATTGGCGCAGGAACGGGCCTACTCCTCCATGAACTTCACTGTTAACGTCGTAACAAGGGCAGTGCAGGCATATCAGGAGATCATGAGGATGCAGGTTTAATTTTCCGAAATCTTTGTGCCAACGAGGTGAGAGCAGCATATGCAAGAACGGGCAAAACGATTTGTTCAGGATATATGGTCAAAGTTTTCGGAAATGGAGAGGCCGCGCAAGCAGAAGCTTGTGGCGACCATTGTTATACTGCTTGCGGCGATATCTATTACGTCGTATCTTTTGTTGCGTCCGAACTGGGTCACGTTTATAAGCGGGGCGACGTGGAACTCTGTGGCCGAAATGCAGATCGCGCTGAACTCCGCCGGCATACCCAGCCGCACGGCTGACAACGCCACGGCCTTGATGGTGCGCGAACAGGACGTAGGCCGCGCGAACCTTACGGTCGCCGTAAGCGGAATCGACACGGCCAACATGTTCACCTTTGCCGACGCGCTTGAAAACAGCGGCGTAGGCACTCCGGACAGCATCATACAGCGCAACTTCCAGCACGCCCGCGAAAACGAGCTTGCGCAGAGCCTGCGTATGATAGACGGCGTGGAAAACGCCGTGGTAAACCTGAACATTCCGCGCCGAAGCCCCATACCGTTGCCCACCGATGAGCGCGCAACCGCGGGTGTACAGCTTGCCCTAAGCCGTCCGTTGGACAGGCATCAGGCCGCCGCAATCGCGCGGTACTTGGCTATGTCTGTGGCGGGGCTGGAATCGGAGAACGTGACCATTGTCGACACCTCCGGCAACCTGCTGTACTATGCCGGGGAGAACGTCCAGGGTCAGCTGGCAAGCGGCGAGTTCGAGCTTGAACGCATACGCCGGGCGGAGATGGAGACACAGGTGCGCTTCCTGCTTGGGCCGCTCTTCGACGAAGTACGCGTGCTGTCCAACCTGGTGCTGAACCTCTCAACCGACGAAACTCACGAGATAATATATACATCGCCCATGGGGCCTGAAAGCCCGACGGGCTTGGTAGACCACGAACAAACAGAGCGTCAGGAAGTCGAAAACCGTATGGTGGACGCTGAACCGGGCCTTGCGCCCAACGCCAACATCAACTACTTGATGGGCGGCGACATGGCGGGCAGTGCATCGGT
Source organism: Defluviitaleaceae bacterium (assembly GCA_009780445.1). GTDB lineage: Bacteria > Bacillota > Clostridia > Lachnospirales > WRAA01 > WRAA01. Next base: position 19,540 of record WRAA01000008.1, on the reverse strand, counting down.
GCGGCGCGAGACCAGGAACTTCCTGCACAACATTCACGAACAGGTTCGGCGCACTCCCTCCGGCGGCGTAGTTTTTGACGCATCATCCGCATCGGTGGTGGTGTTCCGATATGTACATGTGTACGAGGAACAGCTGCTGAACACCGGCATAATCGGCGGAGACACAGGCATAACATGGGAGGCCTACCAGCAGACCATGCTGCCCACAACCTTTGACGTGGGCGAGGCCGTTATGAACATATTGTTCGCTGGCACCGGCCTTGGCACCATCGAGGCCTCCGGCTTTGAAGTGCCCGTGTTCATACCATACGTACCGGCTCCGGGCATGAACCTGGCGACGCTTGTGGCACTGGGTCTCGTTGCACTGCTTATCCTCCTGCTGGCGTGGGGCATACTGCGCAGGGCACAGGCGGACGAAGTTACGGAGATCGAGCCGGAGCTGTCGGTGGAGGATCTTCTCGTCAGCACACAGCTGGAGGAACAGCGCGAGGCGGCTATGGAAGAAACTCTCGGCGGCATCACCATGGAAGATTCGGAACTCAAGAAGCTGCTGGACAAATTTGTGGACGAAAACCCGGACGCCGTTGCCGCGCTTCTGCGAAACTGGCTTAGTGATGACTGGAGGTGACAGCAATGCCTGCTGCAACTGCAAAAGAATTGTCGGGGCGTGAAAAGGCGGCTGTCCTCCTTATAGCCATGGGGCCGGAGAAGAGCGCAAAGGTGTTCAAGCACCTAAAGGAAGAGGAGATCGAAGGCATTACTCTGGAGATCGCCAACACGGCCATTGTCTCCCCGGAGACAAAGGAAAGCGTGATGGAAGAGTTCTACCAGATCTGTATTGCGCAGCAGTACATCACCGAAGGCGGTATCGGCTATGCCAAGCAGCTTCTGGAGCAGGCTCTGGGCCCCGAAAGGGCGTTCCAGGTTATCTCGAAGCTTACGGTGTCGCTGCAGGTTCGCCCCTTCGACTTTGTGCGAAAGACCGACGCAAGCCAGATCCTGAACTTTATACAAAACGAACATCCGCAGACCATCGCACTCATCCTGTCCTACCTTAAACCGAAACAGGCCGCCGATGTGCTGGTGAACCTCACACAGGACAAACAGGCCGACGTAACCCGCAGAATAGCCATGATGGACAGGACATCGCCCGATATCATAAAGGAAGTTGAGAGAGCATTGGAGAAGAAGCTTTCGACGCTGATGACCGAAGATTCGGCCACAGTCGGCGGCGTGGACGCTGTTGTTGAAATACTTAACTCTGTCGACAGAACCACTGAAAAGAACATACTGGAATCTCTGGAAACAGAAGATGTGGAACTGGCGGAAGAGATCAAGCAGAAGATGTTCGTATTCGAAGATCTTATTGCTCTCAGCAACAGAGACATGCAGCTTGTTCTGCGCCAGGAGATCGACAACAAGGATCTGGCTATCGCGCTCAAGGGCTCTTCCTCGGAAGTGCAGGACTTCGTACTAAGCAATATGTCGAAGCGTCTCGGCGCGATGATCCGCGAGGACATGGACTACATGGGTCCCGTTCGCAAGACCGACGTGGAGGAGGCACAGCAGAAGATCGTCAATATCATCCGCAAGCTGCAGGATACCGGCGAAATTATCATTGCCCGTGGCGGAGGAGATGATCTGATTGTCTAGGGTGCTGAAGTATTACCAGACACAGGTTGACGATGCCAACAAGGTTACGGTCGGCGTGCCGCCGTCTAAAGAAGTTTACGGCGGGGCTGCCGAACAGAAGAACTCCCGCGCTACCGCCAAGGAAGATCTGCGCACCGTGGAAGAAATGTTCGAACGCGCACGCGTGGGCGCGGAGCTTATACTCAACAGCGCGACAGTCCGGGCCGGCGTGATCCTGCAAGAAGCACGGGAGGAAGCGCAGGAGACGACACAGCAGATAACCGGCGACGCCCGCGACAAGGGTTTTGCCGAAGGCTTGAAGCTTGGCGAGGCCGAAGGCGAACGCCTGCGCCGCGAAGCCCGGGACGTGCTGGAGGACGCACACCGCCGCCGCGAAGAGATTGTGTTCAGCGTTGAGCGCGAGGTAGTGGAATTAATTTCAAAATTAGTTAACAAATTATTGGCAAATACTATTGAAATACACCCGGGAATTGTGGCCATGCTGGTACGCGGACAGCTTAGCAACATGAACGCCACGGGAGACGTAACCATACGCGTATCCCCCGACGACTACGACGAAGTGCTGGCAAGCCGGGACGAGATAGCCGCCGCGGTGGACACCGCCGTGAACATCGAGATAGCCAAGGATGTTACATTCAAGAAGGCCGAGTGCGTGCTGGAAACACCGCTGGGCATTGTGGACATCAGCCTTGAATCGTCCTACAGGATGCTGAAGGAGAACCTTATGTACCTATACAGAATCGGGGAACTGCATGAGGACCACTGACAACCTTGCACACAGCATCAACATGTCGAAATATCTGGACTTGCTGGACGAAGATTATGTCAAACGCCTCGGCCGCGTGACCCAGGTTGTCGGACTCACTATCGAATCGCAGGGGCCTGACGTGAGGATCGGCAGTTCGTGCCTGATCCGTAAGTCTAAGAGGGAGCAGGGCACCCTCTCGCAGGTCGTGGGTTTCCGCGATAACAAGATTCTGCTTATGCCGCTGGGCAACATGGAGGGCATCAGCCCCGGGTGTGTTGTGGAGGCCTTGGGCAAGCCGCTGACCGTGAAGGTCGGCGAGAAGCTTATCGGCAGGGTGCTGGACGGCCTTGGCCGCCCCATGGACGAAAAAGGCCCCATCTTCGACGGAGAGGACTGGCCGCTTAGCTGGAAGTCTCCCAACCCGCTTACGCGCTCACGCATACACGAGAACCTGGAGCTTGGCATCAAGGCCGTTGACGGCCTGCTGACTGTCGGCAAGGGTCAGCGTGTGGGCATATTTGCGGGAAGCGGCGTGGGCAAGAGCACCTTGATGGGCATGATAGCACGCAACACCGCCGCCGAAGTCACCGTGATAGCCCTTGTGGGCGAGCGGGGGCGCGAGGTGCGCGAGTTTATAGAGAAGGATCTCGGCGCGGAGGGCTTGGCGCGTTCTGTGCTGGTTGTCGCCACGAGCGATCAGCCCGCACTGGTGCGCATAAAAGCCGCCGAAGTCGCCACGACCATCGCGGAGTACTTCCGCAAGCAGGGCAAGGACGTAATACTGCTGATGGACTCACTGACGCGCTACGCAATGGCACAGCGCGAGGTTGGGCTGGCCATCGGCGAACCGCCGGTGTCGCGCGGCTACACCCCTTCGGTGTTCGCGGTTATGCCGAAGCTTCTGGAGAGAGCCGGCACCAGCAGCATCGGCTCTATCACAGGCATGTACACCGTGCTGGTGGACGGCGACGACATGAGCGAACCCGTGACGGACACCGCGCGCGGCATACTCGACGGACACATAGTCCTAAGCCGCGATATCGCCAACAGGAACCGCTACCCAGCAATCGACGTACTCTCCAGCGTGTCCCGCGTAATGCCCGACGTTATCACGCCGGAACACCGGGACATGGCCAACAGGATCAAGAAGAGCATCGCCACCTATGCCGACGCGGAGGATCTTATCAACATCGGCGCGTATGTAGGCGGAAGCAGCCCCGAGATCGATGACGCGATCAACAAGCACCCGGCGATAGAGGCCTTTGTTTCGCAGACAGTTGACGAAAAGTTCAACAGCGGCCAGACCCTCGAGACCATGCAGAGGATATTCGATGCCTAAGTTCAAGTTCCGCCTGCAAAGCTACTTCGACATAAAGGTGAAGCTGGAGGACAAGGCGCGGCAGGACTATGGCATGGCCATGGTGCAGCTTGACGCAGAGCTTAGGGAACACGCAAGACTAGAGGCTGAACGCGGGGCGAAGATCGCTCACTTCCGCGAAAGCTTGGAAAGCAGTGTGAAGCCCTCCGAAGTGCGGTCGTTCAACAACTATATCGAGCTATTGAAGAAGAACATATCGGCGGCAAACGAACGCGTAAACACGGCACGCGAGGCGGCCGAAACACGGCGCGCGGAGCTTGTGGAAGCGATGAAACAGCGCAAGATGCTGGAAAAACTCCACGACAACGCCAGGATAGACTTTAACAAGGAGCAGACCCGGGCAGAACAGAGGGCAACGGACGAAGTAGTCAGCTACAAGTTCAACAATATGCCCTAGCCTGCGCAGATACGGAGGCCCACCATGGCGAAAACCGCCGCCCAACCAAGCATACCCAACACTAACATAGACGCACTTGACCCAAAGGCCGAACGCCGCCGCCGTAAGGAGGAGGCAAAACGCGCCAAGAAGGACAGCAAGAAGGGCAAGAGCAAGGGCAAGATAATCGCCCTTATCCTGCTCCCGCTGATTCTTGCGGCGGGCGCGCTTGCCGTTATCGTGTTTCTGAACCCGATGAACCTGCGCGACGGCGCACTTGCTCCCGTACTGGTGAACGTGCCGTTTGTGAGCGACTTCGTACAGCCATACGGCATGGAATACTATGAGGCGGAACCCGAGCGAACCCCCGCGGAGCTGACCGCCGAGATCGGCGCGTTAAGCGCGGAAATGGAAGTACATCTGGACGAGATCGCGCGGTTAAGCGAACTTAACACGATCTACATGAGCCGCATAAGCGAACTCGAGGCGCAGGTCGTAACGCAGGACGTGCTGGAGGCCAACCGCGCCGCCTTTGAAGCCGAAGCGGCAACCGCCGCGCCCGATGCCTTCGCCGCCTGGTTTGAATCCTTCGACCCGGAACGCGCCGCCGAGATATTTTCGCAGATAGTATACGACGACGCCCGCGAGCAGGAATACCGCCGCTACATAGCCGACATACTCGCTATGGACGAAGGCGCGGTGTCCGACGTATTCGAGACGATGATCCCCGTGGACACACAGCTTGTAGTGGCCATCATGCAGAGGCTGCCCGCCAACTTTTCGGGCGAAGTCCTCTCCAATATGGAGCCGGCAAACGCCGCTCTCATCATCCGCCAAATGTACCCCGGCGACTTCTTTGACGGCACTGCCGTTGAAGTTGAATAGACTTCACAGATCTATGTCGCAGTAACACCATTATCGCGGTAACACCATTATGGAAGGAGGTGACACCATGGGAGCATCATTACTGGAGAACCTGCGGGCGGCAACCGAAAGCCTCCTGCCCTTTGCACAGCCGCCAAGCAGTGCGCACAACAGGCCGCAGGGCGGCGGGTTCGACAGTTTCTTCGCTGCGGCCAATAACGGCCAGGCCGAGCGCGCGTCAGCCGCACAGCCGCAGCGTCAGCAGGAGGACCGGCCTTCGCGGGTTACGCAGGCCGAACGCCCCGCGCAACGTCTTGAGAACAATCCGCGGAGTGAGAGCGAACAGAGGCAGAGCCACACCACCGTTCACGAACGTGCGGGCGTGGAACAACGGCCGCCCCGGCCGGCCGACAGCGAGCCTACAGCGGAAAACACCGCGGAAGCCGCCCCGCCGGAGCAAGCGTTGGAGCAGAACCTTGCGGAGTACGCCAACGCACAGGTCGAACAGACCGCGTTCGTCTACGACCTTGCCCACGCGCTGGGTATCGAGCCGGCCGCCCTCGAGGTTATCATGTACGAAAAGGGCATCACCAAGGAAGCCTTGGCGGATCCCGCCGCACGCGCTACCCTGCTCACAGCAGTATTCGGTCTGGAACACGAGGTCGAGCTGCTGAACGTGAAGGACGCGGTACAGCTTCACACGAAGATCACGGAGCTGCTGGCGAAGCACAGCGAGGTACACACAGTCGTGAAGGCCGCCGCCCCGCAGGTTCTGCCGCAAATGACGGCCTACGCCGCGCAGACCGCTGACGTTGAGTTAACCGCCCACGCGCCGCAGACCTCCGCCGAAGCGCCGGTCCAAGCCGAAGCCGCGCCCCAGACGGGAACCGGCACAGGCAAGGAACAGCCGAAGCAGCACGGCGAGTTTATGCCGCACACGGTGCAGACCACAGCCCCGGCGGAACAGCCCAAGCTCGAGATGGTGCAGCAGTCCGACGGCACATTCGTTGTAACGGAGACAACCACCAATCAGTCGGCACGCGTAATATCCGTTTCGTCGCGCCCCGCGCCCGTACAGGTTAACGCGTTGGACATCATCAAACAGCTGGCCGACAACATGCGCTTCGACATCCGCGGCGCGAACATCAGCGAGATCCGCCTCACGTTGCGCCCCGAAAACCTGGGCGACGTAACAATGCGTATCTCCAGCGAAAACGGCATCGTCATGGCAAGCTTTGTGGCTGAAAACGCCAGGGTGAAGGAAGCTATCGAAGCCAATATGAACCAGCTGCGCCAAGCCCTCGAGGAAAAGGGCATCGAGATCTCCGAACTCTCCGTGAGTGTGGAATCCGAGGCCGACGAGCGTATGAAGCAGTTTTTGCAGCAACAAGCCGCGGTATCCGGCCGTATGCGCGAGATCACCGAAGGCCTTGACGGCGAGGAATCCGCAATGGACGAAGAGGCCGAGCGTCTGCAAGGCTTGGACAGCACCGTGGAATTCAGCGCGTAACGCGCAAAACTACAAGATAGAGGTGAGAGAACATGCCTCCGGGATCTGAAGACTGGCTGTGGATGGGATACGACAGGACGCAAGCGCCAACCGCGCCCGCGAACCTGCCTTCGCGCAGACCCAACAACGAGCTGGGCCGCGACGACTTCCTGATGCTTCTGATGGCACAGCTGCAACACCAAGACCCTATGAACCCCATGGAGAACCACGAGTTCGTGGCGCAGATGGCGCAGTTCAGCGCGCTGGAGCAAATGCAGCACATGAACAGATCCATGCTGCTGCAACAGGGCAACAACTTGCTGGGCAGATGGGTCGAGGGTACCTACTTTAACGACGCAACGATGGAATGGCGCACCGTGCAAGGCTTCTCCGAGGCCGTAGTTATCCGCAACGGCGAACCACACCTTCGTGTGGGCGGCGTTGACGGAGACCTGCTTCCGGTAACAAGGGTGGAACGCGTATTCCCGGATCTGATGCTGAACTCCCTGCTCGAGTTCAACCACAACAACATGGTCGGCCAGAACCTGGCGCTTATCGGCAGCTATGTAATGGCCATAACCCGCGACCCAAGCACCGACGGAACCCCCGGCAGAGCCAACGGCTTTGTGGAAGGCGAAGTGAACCGCATAGGCTTCGACAACTTCGGCAACCCCATCCTTGTGATAGGCACGCAGGAAGTGCTTGCGCGTGAAGTGTTCTCCGTGGCGCAGGGTATGAGGCTTGTGGGCAGGGAAGTGCAGGTGCCGAGCACCGGCGAACCTCCGTTTATCACGGGAAGAGTTGAAGGCGTGCGCGTGATCCGCGCGGACGAACGCGAGAACGACCGCGTTGTGCTTGTCGTAAACGGACAGCAACACGATGTGCGCAACATCGGCATTGTTGCGGATGCACTGCACTACTCCTATAACAACCTGCGCGTAACCCACGGCGACGTAGACGGAATAGCCCATCATGTAAGAATGATCGGCGGCCTGCCGTACCTGGTGCTGGGCGAAAATGTTCAGAATGACGCCGGCGAGACCGTATTCAACCAGACGGGTCTGGTATCCTTCGCACTCTTCAAGCGCATACAGCTCTAAACTAACGACAAGGATGTGAGCGCATGGCACAAAACTTCATAACAAACGCGCCGCGTACCTCCGCGTACCCACCCGCGCCGTTAGCCACAAGCGTAGTCACGCACAACGCGCAAACTCCAAGCTTTAACGACGTTTTGAACCGGCAGATTGCCGGCCGCCGGCTGCAATTCTCGAAGCACGCCGCGGAGCGTCTCAGCGAACGGCATGTGGAGCTGACCCGCGACCAGATAGCAAGGGTGGAGGACGGCCTGGACCGCGCACGCGGCAAGGGCATCAATGACTCACTCGTGCTGGTGGACGACGTGGCCTTGGTCGTGAACGTGCGCAACAACATTGTGATCACCGCAATGGGCAGGCAGCAGCAACACACCTTTTCAAATATCGACGGCGCGGTAGTGGTATAGCCCCGGACATTGGCGCGGCAATTCGCGCCGCAATTGAAGGGCCGGCCGCCCCCGACCGACAGACGGGGCGGCACCCGCCGTATGAAAGGTAGATATCTATGCCATTTGAAGCACGACTTATGCTAACTGCGATAGCTACGCTCGTCAGCAAGTGTGACAGCGTGGAAGAAGCTTACGACACTGTAATGTGTTTGAAAGGACAGCCTGTTGCGCCGTCCGAAACTCAACTGTTGCTGATAGCGTTGGCAAAGATTGTTGACAAGGCCGATAGCTTGCAGGAAGTTTATGAAGTTCTTGCGAAGATGGCGAAGTCTGAAGGTGTGGACATAGAACCTTTCAAAGGCAAGACAGGCAGTAATTGAGCAACCTAACTAGCTAGGGGGTACACCAACTATGATGAGATCTATGTTTTCGGCGGTTTCGGGCCTCCGAATACACCAGACCAGGATGGACGTTATCGCGCACAACCTGGCCAATGTGAATACAGCGGGCTTCAAGGCCTCGCGCACCACCTTCACCGATATATTCAGCCAGACCCTGCAAGGCGCAAGCCAGGCCAACGAAGGCACAGGCCGCGGCGGCACAAACCCCATGCAGGTCGGCCTTGGCGCGAACGTTTCGGCCATAGACCGCCGCATGACCCAAGGCGCGGCAATGCGCACAGACGTTCCGCTTGACATGATGATACAGGGCGAAGGCTTCTTCATCGTGGGCGACAACAGCGGCACATTCTTCACCAGAGCAGGTGCGTTCCGCATGGACCCCACCACGGGCTGGCTGGTTAACGACCAGGGTATGCCCCTGCAAGGCTGGAACATAAACGAGTACTTCGAGATCCAGACAGGAATGCTTGAGACCATTGTGCTGGACATGTGGACGCTGGAGGCGGAGTCGACGGAGGTTCTGCAAGTAACGGGCAACCTTGACCCCACGGGCAGCACAGCCATTCCGCCGAGCATGTCCATGGAGATATTCGACAGCCTTGGCGTTCGCTGGGTGTTCGACGTGACATTTGTTCGCGGCACAGGAGGCACGTGGACTGCCCAAGCCGGCGGAGCCGGCAGCTATCTGCGCCGCGAAAACAGGGCGGATGAGTATTTGGAATTGCCCGCCGGCTTCCTCAACGAAGCTATCGTGTTTGATTCCGGCGGACGTATACAAGCCATTGGTACGCCGCCTGTTCGAGTAGCATACGCAGAGTTAGCTGGTCTTAATAATTTGACGGGCAATGTAGACTTCGATCCTGCTACATTCGGATTCGGAGCTACTGGGGAGATCGTCATAGACTTCTCGCGCATGACGCAGTTTGCGAACCTGGGTTCCGACCCACGCGCAGATCGGCCGCTTAGCGCGAGTGTTCCCGGCGTTACGGGTGGACCATTCGTGGGCGGCATGAGGGCCGGCCACTTCGATGGCATAAGCGTAGGCCCTGACGGCATAGTGCGCGGGCGTTTCACCAACGGCGAGATCATTGCCTTGGCGCAGATCCCCATTGCGGTGTTCCGCAACCCGGCCGGGCTTGAGTCCGTGGGCAACAACTTGTTCGTGGAGACGGCAAACTCCGGAGCATTCGACGGCACCGGGCAGGATGTTTCGCTGGGCGGCGCGACGATGCTTGGCGGCGTTCTGGAGATGTCCAACGTGGATCTTGCCGGCGAGTTTACCGACATGATCATCACACAGCGCGGCTTCCAATCCAATTCCCGCATAATCTCCGTCTCGGATGAAATGTTACAAATTCTGAACAACCTGTAGAGCGCGCGAAATTTTTTGTAAGTATGGTTTGCAAAAACCGGTAGATTGTGTTATAGTAGTCAAAGGCTTTAATTGGTGTGTGGCGGGGTCTGTTGCAGACTCTGCCGCATATCCCCGCGGGAGGTTTGTTATGATAAAGGTATCGCGCTTAAACGGCACCCAGTTTATTCTGAACGACAGCCAGATCGAGCGGTTCGAATCGCTCCCGGATACGACAATCACCATGATAAACGGGCGGCAGTTTGTCGTGCGCGAATCGGTTAACGACGTTATACAGCTTGTAAAGGAATACAATCAAGAAATTTTCCTAGAGAAAAAGAACGGCTAGGGGGGAACGCACGTGGATTTAGGCAGTATTCTCGGTCTGGTAATGGGGCTTGTGCTTCTCGCACTTTCGATACTGATAAGCGCGAACTTCGACGTTATGGCGATAACCCGGTTCCTTGACGCGCCTTCGGTGCTGATAGTTATGGGCGGGTCGCTCTGTTCGCTTGCGATAGGGTTTCCGATGTCGCGGATAACGAGTGCGTTTAAGGCTCTTAAAAAGGTATTCAGCCCGCCGGATCTCGACCCTTCGGAAGCCATTGTAAATATAATCAACCTTGCCAACCTTGCCAGGAAAGAAGGCATCCTTGCTCTTGAAGAAACAGCCCGCAACATGGAAGACAAGTTTCTGCAAAAGGGTATCATGCTGATAGTTGACGGCACAGACCCCGAGCTGACACGTAATATATTGGAGACAGAGCTTTCGTACCTTGAGATGCGCCACGCCTCTACCCGCAGCGTGTGGGATATGGCGGCCGCGCTCTCGCCCGCGTGGGGCATGGTGGGTACGGTTGTAGGCCTGGTTAACATGCTTCACAACATGGACGACCCAAACGCCGTTGGCCCCGCGATGGCGGTTGCCCTTATAACAACGATGTATGGTTCGCTCGTGGCGAACTGGATATCTATCCCGTTTGCCAACAAGCTAAGGGTGCTGGGTACCGATGAGGTCTTGATGAAGTCGGTGCTTATAGAAGGTATGCTCTCGATACAGGCCGGTGAGAACCCGCGTATTATCGAAGAGAAGCTGAAATCCTTCCTTTCGCCGGCACTGCGCGAAGACAAGGGAGAGGAGTAACACCATATGGCCGCAAAGAAAAAGCCGGAGGAGCGAAGGGGCGGAAGCGCGCCTGACTATCTTGCGTCCTTTGCCGACTTGGTTACGCTGCTGTTTGCCTTCTTTGTTCTGCTCTTTGCGATGTCCAGCATTGACGAGGAGCGGTTCACGGCAATGGCGGCCGCGTTTTCCTCAATGACGTTTGTGCCGACGCAGGGGACTTCCCCCGAAGTCTTTGACCTGTACGGCAACGGCGTGATGCACATGCCGACTATCGCGCAGGTGCGCAACGCCAATTCAAACCAGCGCGCAACAGGCACCACCGACGACGACCGCTCCCAGCGCGCCGCCGAAGAGCTTGCGCAAATGGAGTCGGACTTCCGCACATATTTCGCGGAGAACAGCCTGACAGACGAGCAGATAAACGTAGAGATCGAGGGTATACACCTGGTTATAACCTTGCCGAACAACATCCTCTTCGCCAGCGGGCAGGCCCAGCTTAACCCGGGCGCGATGGATGTGCTGAGCATTGTGGCCAACGCCCTGCAGATGTATCCCGACAACGAGATCGAAATTGAAGGGCACACAGACACCGTGCCGATCAACACTCCGCAGTTTCCGAACAACTGGTTCCTTTCAACGGCACGCGCTTTAAGCGTTCTGCAATACTTGGTGTATGAACGGGGCTTCGACCCAACCCGCCCGATTGCTCTCGGGCGCGGCGAATATATCCCCGTGGCCACCAACGATACAGAAGAAGGCAGAGCCGCAAACAGGCGCGTCGAAATCAGGGTTAGAAGTCTTGAATACTCGATACAAAACATAAGTTTATAACTACAACCCTCTGAAAGGAGTGATTGTTTTGGAAGAAAACACGGCTGAGGGCAGTGGTGGCGGTAATAAGAACAAGATCCTGATGATTGTGATAATCGCCTTGCTGGTGGTGCTGATTGGTGCTATAGCCTTTGTGGCTGTAATGGTGATGAGCCTGCCCGGCCAGGATGGCGGCAATCAGTCACAGTTCTATGCCCCGGATCTACGGATTGAAGAGCAGGCGTTCCTCGAGCTTTCCCGCGCCATCAGCACCAACATACGCGGCGAAACGGGCAATTCCCATGTGTTTAGCGCGAACTTCATCATTTCGGTGGACAACACGCAGGGTAGGGACAGCCAGAACATTATCGAACTGCTCGGAGCGTCGGACAGTATCCTGCGAAGTGTTGCCCTGCGAGTTGTCAGAGGCCGCACGTTCGAGGAGCTTTCCCACCCCGACGCAATGTCTATCCTTGAGCAGGAGATCCTGGATCAGCTTAGGCATGAGTTCGGTTCGCCGCTTATCCACCGCGTAATGATCGGCGGAGACTGGTTTGTAGACTAGCCTTTACAGAGGTGCAGATATGAGTGACATTTTATCCCAAGCGGAAATAGACGCGCTGCTGAAGGCGATGAGCTCTGGCGACGAAGAAGCGTTGAAAATTAAGGATGAGCCTGCCAAGGAAGCCAGGAACTACAATTTCTCGCGTCCTTCTAAGTTCAACAAGGAGCAGCTGCGCACCCTTGAAATAATTTTCGAAAACTATGCGCGTCTTCTGTCGTCGTTCTTCACGGGCTACATGAGAACACATTGCACTGTTGAAGTGGCCAACGCAGAGCAAATGACCTACAACGAGTTCAATAACTCGCTGGTAAACCCGGTTGTTCTTGGGATAATTGATTTTTCGCCTCTAAAAGGTTCGATAGTACTTGAATTGTCATCAAATTTGGGGTATGCTATCATAGAAAGAATTTTGGGCGGTATCGGCCTGGGGCTGAAGGTTGTGCGGGATTTCTCGGAGATCGAGAAAATCTTGCTGAGCCGTGTGATGTCGAACATGATATCGCGCCTGCCGGAGCCGTGGGAAAATGTGCTGCAGCTGAAACCAAAGCTCGACAAGATCGAGACAAACTCACAGTTTGCGCAGATCTTCGGGCCGAATGAAATGATTGCTCTTGTGACGCTGCGCGTGAAAGTCGGCAGCACCGAAGGCATGATCAACTTCTGCCTACCGCACCTCGTCATAAGCCCGATCATGGACAGGCTGTACACAAAATTCTGGTTCGAGCAGATTGCCCAGGAAGAAGAAGATACGGCACACCGTGAAGAACTTGAGAACCAGATAAGCAAGGCTGTGGTGCCGCTGAAAGCAATTGTGGGCAGGAGCAATATAACTGTCAATGAGTTTGTGAACCTTCAAGTGGGCGATATAATCCCGCTGGACTCCTACGTTACCTCCGATCTGAATATATACGTGGGGAATCTCCTGAAGTTCTATGCAAGACCGGGCACCAAACGCGGCAAGAACGCGTTCCAAATAACATCCCACATAAGTAAGGAGGAGGAGTAGTACAATGGGAGAAATGCTCTCACAAGAAGAGATCAATGCTTTGCTGAACGGCCCGCCTCCTGAAGTTCCATCCGAAACGTCCGATAATGCCGGGGCTAGTGCTTTAGATTTTTCTTCAGACAGTGTTTCGGACAACGAAGCTTATTCAAACATGCTTACGCCGGAGCAGAAAGACGTGCTGGGCGAGTTTGGAAACATAAGCATGGGCACCGCCGCAACAACAATGTCTACACTGCTTAACAACAAGGTAGACATCAATACGCCGTCTGTTAAGATAATGACGTGGGAAGACCTTAAATCGCGCTATCAACGCCCCTTTGTGGGCATTAGAGTGGATTATACGGTGGGTCTGCGCGGTTCTAACATAATGGCTTTGCAGATGCGTGATGTTAAGATCATCACCAATCTGATGATGGGCGGCGACGGTACCGTAACAGACGAAAGCGAAATTAACGAAATAGACCTAAGTGCCATCGGCGAGGCCATGAACCAGATGGTAGGCTCGTCCTCCACATCTGTTTCGTCGATGCTGAAACAGAAAATAGACATTGACACACCCAAGGCGTTTGTAATAGACTTTACGGATGAGGAATTCTTCGAGACCGTAGACTTTAAGTTTGACGAAGTAGTTGTGTGTGTATACTTTAACATGCACATCGGTGATATCATCGACAGCCAGATCATGCAGGTCATGAATTTAGAGCTGGCCAAGGACGTTATTGAGATGTTCAAGAATTCATTCATCGCACCGTCAGAGTCGGCCGCTTCGCCGGCCGCACCTGCGCCGAAGGCTCCCGCGCCTGCTCCTCCAGCGCAAGCCGCGCCTGCCCCTATACCGGCGGCTCCGCCAATGCCATATCCTCCGCAGCCTGTGGAAGGCGGCTATGGCCAACCGATGTACGGACAGCCGATGCCCATGCAGTACGCTCCTCCGATGCCGCCAATGCCAACCAATGTTTCGCCGGCACACTTCCAGAACTTCGATGTTCAGTCTGTGATACAGCAGAAGGAAAACATCGGCATAATCATGGATGTTCCGCTGGAAGTCACCGTGGAGCTTGGCCGAACCAGGAAGAAGATAAAGGAGATTTTAGAATTCTCTCCGGGAACTATCATCGAGCTGGATAAGCTGGCGGGCGAACCGATAGACGTGCTGGTCAACGGCAAGTTTGTGGCCAAGGGCGAGGTTGTGGTTATCGACGAAAAGTTCGGTATACGCATAACTGACATCATCAATCCTGAAAACAGAATATAGTATTAGCGTTCGAGGAGTGTTATTATATGGCAGATAAAACTATACTTTTGGTTGACGACGCAGCCTTCATGCGTATGATGTTGAAGGACATCCTTACGAAGAACGGCTACAACGTTGTGGGCGAGGCGGAGAATGGCGTGAAGGCCATTGAAAAATACAAGGAGCTGAAGCCCGGCCTCGTGATACTTGATATCACCATGCCTGAGATGGACGGCATACAAGCCGCAAAGGGCATAAAGGCCGCGGACGCTAACGCGCTTATTGTAATGTGTTCCGCCATGGGGCAGCAGGCAATGGTTATCGAATCCATACAAGCCGGCGCGCGCGACTTTATCGTGAAGCCGTTCCAGCCGGATCGTGTTCTGGAGGCCGTTCAGAAGGTCATAGGTTAAATGCTTTCGCCGCAAGAAGTGTCGCTGTTTGGGGTTGTTGCCCAAGTGGTTTGGTTTGTGTTGGTTTTTGCCTTCGTTATCGGCCTTGCGGTACTCTCCACCAAGTGGATAGCCGGAGCAAGGTACAGGCGCGGGGCGGGCGGCAATCTGCACCTTATTGAATCAATAGCCGTGGGCCAGCAAACCTATTTGCAGCTTGTGCGAGCGGGTGATAAGTACATCGTGATCGGGGTGTCACGCACAGGCGTAAGCTTTGTGTGCGAAGTCGCCGGGGAACAGGTGACATTGCCCGAACACAGGAATATCGGCGAAGGCGTAGTGCCTGAACGCTTCGAAAAGTATCTGCAATCATTCATTCACAAGAAAACAGATCATAAAGACACAAAGGAATAGTGATGTGATGGGCGTGTTGTCCAAGATCGGCATAGCCGCACTCGTTTTTTTTGGAATAGTACACGGCCTGCAAACAGAAATTGGTGCGATAGAGCTGACCATGACCACTCTGGACAACCCGGAGCAGGTTGTGCCGACTCTGCAAGTGTTCCTGATGCTCACGCTGATAGGAATGGCTCCGTTTCTGTTGCTAATGCTCACCTCGTTTACGCGTATTATCATATCTCTAAGCTTCATCCGCTCTGCACTGGGCACCCAGCAGATGCCGCCAAATCAGGTACTGATAGGGATGGCATTGTTTTTGACGTTGTTCATAATGGGGCCGATCTTTACAGAGATAAACGACACCGCAATCACCCCCTTCGGGCAAGGCCAGATGGGGCAGGAGGAAGCCCTGGAAGTGGCCATGGAGCCTCTGCGCGAATTTATGTGGAGGCAGGTGGAACCGCGGGATCTGGAGCTGTTCATCAGACTTTCCGGCGAAACATTCGAGACTATGGAGGACATCCCCAACCGCGTGCTGATCCCCGCCTTCATGCTGGGAGAGCTTACGAAGGGCTTTCGCATAGGCTTCATGATCTTCATGCCGTTTATCGTTATCGACATGATCGTGGCTTCGGTGCTTATGGCCATGGGCATGATGATGCTTCCGCCGGCCATGATATCCCTGCCGTTTAAAGTCCTGCTGTTCGTAATGGTTGATGGCTGGTCTCTGTTGATGGAAAGTATCTTGCTAACCTTCCGTTAGCTGCGCTAATAGGGCTGTATACATTCGGCAATATGAAGTTTAGGGTGATTCGATGAATGAAGATCTGGTGCTTACGATAGTTCAACGCTCCCTGCTTACCGTGATATTGGTTGCGGGGCCGGTGCTTATCGTGGGGCTGACGGTGGGCGTGCTTGTAAGCATCATCCAGACCATGACGTCCATCCAGGAACCCACCATGTCCTTCGTGCCGAAGATACTTGCGGTGCTTGCGTCGATAATATTCTTCGGGCCGTTCATGCTGGGCAACCTCATGGCCTTGGCCAACGATTTCTTCGGACAGCTGCCCTACTACATCATCCCCCTGGTAGACTGATATGACAACTGACATTCCCGAGCTGGCCGCCTACGCTCTTCTCAACTTCTTCCAGAACTTCGATGTGCTGTTGCTGGTGATGGTCAGGCTTCTGGCGTTTATAATGCTGGTTCCTGTGCTTGCCGGGGCTACGATCCCCACCATGCCGCGTGTTATGCTGGCGTTTTCGCTGGCCTACATGGTGTTCTCCGCCGGGGTAGTAGGCGAGATAACATACTTCCCCACGGTTCCCGTGTACGGGCAGATGATCTTGGTGGAGCTGGTGGCCGGCCTGATGATGGGCTTCATGGTCTACATGGCCTTTGCCATTATTTACTTCGCCGGGCAGATAATCGACTATCAGATAGGCTTCATGATGGCATCCCTGTTCGACCCTATATCTCAAATTCAAGTGCCTGTGGTGGGTAATCTGCTCTTCTTCACCATGATGGCACTGTTTGTGGTTTCCGGAGGGCTTTCGACATTTATCGCGGCGGTTGTGCTAAGCTATGAGATCGCGCCGGTTGGCCAGATCTTCGTGCTGGAGAACAACACCCTGCTGCTCTACGCTGCCAGCATGTTTTCCGTGTACCTCAGGCTTGGCCTGCAGTTCGCGTTGCCCATTGCCGGGTCGCTCTTTATCGTAAATGTAATGCTTGGCATCCTTGTGAAGGCCGTGCCGCAGATGAACGTGTTTGTCGTGGGTATGCCGCTCAAGACTCTGCTGGGTCTTAGCATCATGTGGTTCACAATGCCCGTGTTTGCAATCTACTATATCATGATTTACGAATTTGCCGAGGAAATGCTGATGGCCGTGGTCGGAGGGCTTAGGCAATGACGAATATAGACGAACGCTACCTGATACCCATAAACCTGGCCTTCTTCGCCGACCAAGGCGAAAAGACCGAGGAAGCAACGCAGAAAAAGAAGGAGGACGCACGCAAGAAAGGCCAGGTTGCGAATTCGCAGGAAATCTCGACGGCCTTTTTGCTGCTGGGTTCGTTTTTTTCTCTTGGGCTGTTTGGCAGCTGGATAATCGGCGGCATAAACAGGGTATTCCACATATCCTTCACAGATGCGGCCTTGGCGAACTACCTCTTCACAACCGACTTTATCGTGGGCTACCTGTCCTTCATGTTCAGCAGGGTGCTGCTTGCCGCCGCGCCTATGCTTGCCGTCGCGTTGCTGCTCGGCATCACGGCAAACCTTGTGCAGGTGGGCTGGAGACCCACCTGGGAACCTCTGCGGCCAAAGCTCTCGAAGCTGAACCCCATCAACAACCTGAAGAACAAGGTGTTCAGTATGCAGGCGATCGTAAACCTCTTCAAGGCTCTCTTCAAGTTTACGATAATACTGGTGGTCATGTACAATCTGGCCGTAAACGAGATCAGCATGTTGACGACCATGGCAGGGCTTAGCATCGAGAATATTCTCAGCTACTTCGGCGGCCTTGTTGTGCTGGTGGGCATACAGATCGGCGCACTGTTCATATTCATCGCCATGGCGGATCTTTTGTTCACGCGCTACAAGCACGCCAAGGATCTGCGCATGTCCAAGTTTGAGGTAAAGCAGGAGCACAAGCAGCAGGAGGGCGACCCTATGATCAAGGGGCGCATCCGCCAGAAAATGCGCGAGGCATCCATGCGCCGTATGATGAAGGATCTGCCCAATGCCGACGTAATCATCACGAACCCGACCCACTACGCCGTAGCCGTGAAGTACGACAAGGAGCAGTTCGGCGACGCGCCGGTGGTGGTTGCCAAGGGTGTGGACTTTATGGCCAAGCGTATACGTGAAAGCGGCAAGGAACACGGCATACAGATCGTGGAAAATGTACAGCTTGCCCGCGCGCTCTACAAGCAGGTGGATGTCGGCAGGGCAATTCCCCCCGAACTGTACCAGGCTGTGGCCGAAATTTTAGCATTCGTCTACAGGATCAAGAATAACTCGAAATATTACAGTGCGGACCAAACAGTTGCAACAACCGCCCGGTCTGTAGTATAATGGCCTTATAAATTACTAGGAGTGATACCATGGGTTTCGGACTTACAAACATCAAGATCATAATCGCCGAGGATTACGACCAAATGAGCGCGAAAGCGGCACACATAATGGCTGACGAAATCAGTCTGAGGCCGGACGGCGTGTTCGGCTTCGCAACCGGCGGCACGCCCGTGGGCATGTACAAGGAGCTGATAAGGATGCGTCAGGCCGGCGAAGTCAGCTTCGCGAAAGTCACCGCGTTCAACCTGGACGAATACTACCCCATCGAGAAGGCCAACGACCAAAGCTACGACTACTTCATGAAGGACAACCTCTTCAACCACGTAGACATCGACCATTCCCGCCTTAATATTCCAAACGGCGAATGTTCGGATCCTGTCGCAGAGTGCATCTCCTACGAAGCCAAGATCGCCGCCGCGGGAGGGATAGACCTCCAGCTGATCGGCATTGGCCTAAACGGCCACATCGGCTTTAACGAGCCGGCAGACCACTTTACAAACGCCACAAACCACATAGAGCTGACAGAAAGCACCATCCGGGCAAACCGACGCTTCTTCGTACACGAAAAGGACGTGCCGCGCCACGCCCTAACAATGGGGATCCGCACGATAATGTCCGCGCAAAAAATCCTCCTTATCGCAAACGGGGAGAAGAAGTCCGGCATACTCGAGCAAGTCCTCTTTGGGGATATCACGCCCAAGGTTCCGGCCTCCGTCCTCCAGCTACACCACAACGTAACCATCGTGATCGACAAACCCGCCGGCGCGAAGATCGCCGCAAGAATCTAGCGTACAGTGAATATCCATATTTTACTGATTTTATGACGGAATTATTAACGCCAAAGTGGGAAATATATTTATGCATTGAATTAATCTCTCAATGCAGGAGTATTATAGCACAGGCATGAATATTGCGCGGAATGTGTATCAGCCATAGCACACTGTAATATCACATATCCACGTGGGAAGAAAGGCAGGAAACTGCGTTTCTTACTTAATGAACTAAGCTGCGGACGGTGGTTCCGCAGCTGTTTTTTTATAGCCATTCAACTTGAAAACCCTCCAAGCAAACGCAGGATTTTTGCGTAAGTGCTAGGAATGAGGGACGACGCGTACCCACAGGGTACGCTAGAAGCGAATGACGACGCAATTGCGCAAAAAGACAAGTTTGATTGGAGTGTTT
>WRAA01000007.1 GCA_009780445.1 Defluviitaleaceae bacterium | reverse complement strand
CGGCAAGCACAACGACGACGATGACGGCGAGCAGTGCGAAAATGACCTGCTCTGCTCCATAGCCCTGGTCGAGACCGCGCTGTCCCACATACTTAACGCCGAAGGCGAAAAGCTGCAGCGCGCGGTGGAGGTAGCCGAGAACACGGAAGAACTGCTGGCGGTTAACAAGTCTGTAACAAAGGTGATAATCGGCGCGGCACAGCTGGAGTTCATGCTCTATCTAAAGCTGGACGCGCTTCGGAGCCTGCGCGAAAAGACACAGCCCCGGCAGCAATAAAGCTTGCTCCGCAAAATTAACACAGGCTTGCAGTCTTAGAAATACTTGGATTGCAAGCCTGTATCATGCCAACTCCGGGAGTGTTTTTTGTTCGCGCGCAAATACTCATACATCAGGACATACTGAACGTGTGTATTGGCAGAACGTGGCAATTTCGCCGTTTTGTGCGCTTCGGAGCGAAAGAAACTGTTGTAATTTTTCGCGTATAGTGTATAATGACATAAACAGTGTATATTAGACCTCTTGCGAAATTATCGAACGCCGTCTTTGCGGGGAAATTTCCCGCAAATCCGTCATTCGCTAATTCCGCAAGAGGTCTATTCGGAAAGGGAAAGGCAACAATTGTCAAAATATCTTAAAAGGGGAAAAGTATGGAGCGTAATAGTGAGAAACGCGATAACATATCCGGGAAATTACGTACTTATCTACACGACGTTACCAGAGACCCTTCAAACGCCGTCATAAACACTGACGAACTTGGCGAGTTCAGCGACTTTGCGCGGGAGCTTCAACAGTTCTGCGCCGGCGTTATCGAGATGAGGAAGCTGGCCGAAACGCTGGCGGACGGCAACATAGATGCGCCCGTGTCAAGCGGCGACAACGAGCTTACCCGCCCGCTGGAGAGCCTGCAGCACCAGCTGCAGCATATTACACAGCAGACAAAACTGGTCTCCGGCGGCGACTACACCAGGCGGCTACGGTCCAAGGGCGAGTTCTCCGACGCGTTCAACATTATCGTAAACAAGCTGGCCATTAACGAACAGCGGCTCAAGGACGAAATCCGCCGCATGGAAGAGAAAAACCTGTCTATCGAACAT
Source organism: Defluviitaleaceae bacterium (assembly GCA_009780445.1). Lineage (GTDB taxonomy): Bacteria > Bacillota > Clostridia > Lachnospirales > WRAA01 > WRAA01. Next base: position 20,346 of record WRAA01000007.1, on the reverse strand, counting down.
TACGGCCTGCTGATCACCACCTTGATACAGTTCATCCCCCAGCAGATCCTTGTGCTTGCCAAGGAGAACTGCAATGTGTTGCTGATGAACGAGCTTGCTCTGACGGAGATCCACATGGACTTCGAGTATGCGGAGAAGATCCACCGGCTTATGTCGGAACACACAATCGACGACGACGGCAGCGAGATCGACATAAGGTTCCCCGGCGAAGAGGCCGAACGGCACTTCCTTGTGCGCGCTTTCGAGCTGGAGTGGAGCGGCATCCCCGCCGTGATCTACTCGATATCGGACGTGAGCGAGGTTCGCGGGCAGATCAGGGAGCTGGAGGTCTACGCCTATCACGACAGCCTGACACACCTCTACAACAGAACCTACGGCATGAAAACACTGGAAGAGTGGCTGCGCGACAGGAAGCACTTCTCCCTGCTCTTCGCCGATCTCGACGGCCTAAAGCACATCAACGACACCTTCGGCCACAACGAGGGCGATATGTACATCAAGAACGCGGGCAGGCACCTGCGCTCCTTCCCGCGCGACGCGATAGTGTGCCGCCTGGGCGGCGACGAGTTCATGGTTCTGATACCCAACAGGACCGAGGCCGAGGTGCTGGAGAAATTCTCCGTGATCTACAACGCTCTGCACAATGACGAATACCTGGCCGACAAGGACTACACCTACAGCATGAGCGTAGGCGTGGTGGAAGTCGCCGCAGACAACGAGCTGCCCTCCAAGGCTATCCTAAGCACCGCCGACGAAAAGATGTACGAAAACAAGAAGGCGCGCAAGAAGGAACGCCTCAATTAATGTAACATCTGCTGAATAAGCGAAAAATAGGCCGTTCCGGGTATTGACAAGTTATTGCAATTGTGATAACATTGTCGTTGCCAAGAATGGTCTATTTTTTTGCGTATATATTTTACAGGGGTGAATGCCGTGAGAACACAGATCACGCTGTCTTGCACAGACTGCAAACAGCGCAACTACCAGACAACCAAGGAAAAGAAGAACCACCCGGAGCGTATGGAAACCAAGAAGTACTGCCGCTTCTGCAACAAGCACACCGCGCACCGCGAAACAAAGTAACAACGAGGATGTGGATTGTTTGAAGGACGAATACGGAAAGAATATCAGACCGGAGCCCGGAGAGGACGGCGCGGAACTTGTTGACGACGAGACCGGCACGGAAGATTTTGACGACGAGGAAGTAATTGACGCGGAAGAAGCTGATGACGATGAAGCATCCGGTACCGGCGGATCTGTAACGGTTGCTCCGGCTGCTGTTGCTTCGGCTTCCCGTGCGCCCGCACGCTCCGGCGGTTCCGGCGGCAAGAGCAAGAATGTGAAGGACGAAAAGAAGGAAAGCCTGTTTGCCGAAGTAAACGGTGAGTTTAAGAAGATCGTCTGGCCGCCACGCGCGCAGCTTGTGAAGCAGACCACCACCGTCGTTATTGTCGCGCTTATGTTCGGCGTTATCATATTTGCGATGGACACGGTGTTCGGCTTCGGTATCACCAGCTTTATCGACCTTATGATCGGTTAAGGGGAAGAGTATGTCGGAAGCGCAATGGTACGTAGTGCATACTTATTCAGGCTATGAAAACAAGGTCAAGGCAAATATCGAGAAGATCGTCGAAAACCGCGACATGCACGACCAAGTTGTGGAAGTTATCGTTCCCATGCTGGACGCGTTCGAGGTGAAGAACGGCCAGAAGAAGGTCGTGCAGAAGAAGGTCTATCCCGGATATGTGCTGATCAAGATGCAGATGAACGACGACACGTGGTATGTTGTGCGCAACACCCGCGGCGTTACGTCTTTCGTCGGCCCCGGCTCCAAGCCCGTCGCCCTCACCGAGAGCGAAGTGGCCGCCATGGGCATCGAAGCCCCGCGCCGCATGATCGAGCTTAGCGAGGGCGAAACAGTGATGGTGACCACGGGGCCGTTCGAAAACTCGGTGGGCATTATCAAGGAAGTTAACGAATCGCGCAGGACGGTTATCGTAAAGCTGTCCGTGTTTGGCCGCGAAACCCCGGTAGAGCTTGATTTCACGCAGGTTCAAAGGGTTTAAGATATGCTTTAATCAACGTGGGAGGGCAACCCCCGACACTACCACAGGAGGTACACTATGGCAAAGAAGGTAACAGGCTATGTTAAGCTCCAGATCAACGCCGCCAAGGCAACTCCGGCCCCGCCGGTGGGCCCCGCTCTCGGCCAGCACGGCGTGAACATCATGGGCTTTTGCAAGGAGTTTAACGAGCGCACGCAGTCCCAGGCCGGCTACATCATCCCTGTAGTTATCACAATTTACCAGGACAAGAGCTTCACCTTCATCACAAAAACTCCGCCGGCGGCCGTTCTTCTCAAGAAGGCTTGCAAGATCGAATCAGGATCGGGTATGCCGAACAAGACCAAGGTCGCCACGATCTCCCGAGACGAACTGCGCAAGGTAGCAGAAACCAAGATGACAGACCTTAACGCCTCCAATGTCGAGGCGGCTATGAGCATCATCGCAGGTACGGCGCGCTCGATGGGCATCGTCGTAAAAGACTAGGCAGGAGGAGCTGTGTATGAAAAGAGGAAAGAAATATCTGGAGCGCAGTAAGCTCGTAAACCGCGACACGCAGTACGCAACCGCGGAAGCTATAGATCTCGTGCAAAAGACTGCCAGGGCAAAGTTTGACGAAACCGTGGAGGCGCACATAAAGCTGGGCGTAGACTCGCGCCACGCGGATCAACAGGTTCGCGGCGCGGTGGTTCTGCCACACGGCACGGGCAAGACCGTGCGTACCCTGGTGTTCGCCAAGGGCGAAAAGGCCACGGAGGCCGAAGCCGCCGGCGCGGACTTCGTTGGGGCCGAAGAGCTTGTGGCGAAGATCCAGGGCGAGAACTGGTTCGGCTTTGACGTTGTGGTGGCGACGCCCGACATGATGGGTCTTGTGGGCAAGCTCGGCCGTGTGCTGGGTCCCAAGGGGCTTATGCCAAACCCGAAGGCCGGCACCGTCACAACAGATGTGGCGAAGGCTATCGCCGACATCAAGGCGGGTAAGATCGAGTACCGCCTCGACAAGACCAACATCATCCACGTGCCTATCGGCAAGGTCTCCTTCGGAACCGACAAGCTGAAGGACAATTTCGAAACACTTATCAGCGCGGTCATCAAGGCCAAACCCTCCGCCGCCAAGGGCACATATCTGCGCTCGGTGGTGCTGGCCTCCACAATGGGGCCGGGCGTGAAGGTTAACGCGCTCAAGCTTTCGGAATAGTTATTGACAAGCCGGCGCGGCTGTAGTATAATCAACAGGTTCTAACATTACCCATACCCTAAGACTCAGGTGCTTTGCGTAAAGCCTCACGGCTGCCTGACGAGGATCGCGAGAATTCTATCGCCCCTTCGTGTCCTAGGCCGGAGGGGTTTTGTACTTGCACAATAAAGGAGGTGTAACATGCCTAAGATCGAACAGAAGCAGGTCGTCATCAACGAGATCAAGGAGAAGGTGGCACGCGCCAAGTCCGTCATTATCATGGACGCGCGTGGGCTTTCCGTTGAATCGGATACAATCCTGCGCAAGAAGCTGCGCGAAGCCGGAGTGGACTACAAGGTCTACAAGAACACGATGATGAACTTTGCCCTGGAAGGCTCCGAGTTTGAAGGGCTTTCCCAACACTTGGCCGGACCCAGCGCGTTTGCGTTCTCCTACGACGACCCAATGCTCGCCGCCAAGATTATCTCGAAGGAACAAAAGGGGATGCCCGCTCTCGAGTTCAAGGCCGGCTACCTGGAAGGCACTGTCTATGACGCGGAAGGCGTAAAGGCCGTGGCCGGCATACCATCGCGCGAGGAACTGCTCTCCAAGCTTCTTGGCTCGTTCAAGTCGCCGATGTCGAGCTTCGCCCGCCTGATAAGCCAGATCGCCGAAAAACAAGACGGCGCGGCGCAGGCGTAGCACAACATATCGTTATATAGCAAACACACTACGGAGGTGTACTGTAATGGCTAAACTATCCATCGAAGAAATTATCGGCGCAGTCGAGGAATTGTCTGTGCTTGAACTGAACGAGCTTGTGAAGGCGGCCGAAGAAAAGTTCGGCGTTTCCGCGGCGGCCGGCATGGTTGTTGCGGCGGGCGGCGGCGCAGGCGGCGGCGCGGAAGTGGAAGAAAAGACCGAGTTCGACGTAGAACTCACAGGCGCGGGCAGCGAGAAGATCAAGGTTATCAAGGTTGTGCGTGAAATCACCGGCCTTGGCCTCAAGGAAGCCAAGGATCTCGTTGACGGTGCGCCAAAGCTTGTCAAGGAACAGGTCAGCAAGGAAGAAGCCGAAGCCGTCAAGGCCAAGCTGGAAGAAGTTGGCGCAGTGGTCGCTCTCAAGTAGCTCGAGCCAACACATCATTCACTCACACAAACATACAGGCATAGATCAGCGGTACACGCCCGATCTATGCCTGTTTAGTTTGCCTTTACTCCAAGTTCACTCTATTCAGCGTCCGGGAAGAAGAGCGGCTGGCCGAACTCCTCTACGCCAAAGATTGAAATAAGTTCCTGCGCTTCCGGGCTTAGCATCCAGCTTACAAAGGTTTGCGCCGCCAGAGGCTGCAAGGTGGATGACACCACCATTATGCCGTAAGGGTTGAGCAGATCCGGGTGGCCTTCGCAGACTATTATGAAGTTGTCCTTGTCGGCGAAGCTTAGCCACGTGGCTCTGTCCGAAAGGGTATAGGACTGCATCTCGATGGCCATGCCAAGCGTCGCGCCCATGCCCTGGCCTACCTCGATGTACGCGCTGTTCTCGTTCGGGTCGGCGTTCATGGCATTCCAGATCTGGAGTTCGCGGATATGCGTGCCGGAATTGTCTCCGCGGGAGACGAAGGGCAGGTCGTAATCGAGTATCTGTGTGAAGGTTGCGTGGATGTCGTTGTTGTGTTCCACCGGGCCGTCGTCCGGGCCGATTATTATGAAGTCGTTGTACATGATGTCGTGGCGGCGTTCGGCATAACCTTCCGCCACGAACCGATCCTCTTCGGAACGCGCGTGGACGAGAAGCACGTCGGCCTCGCCGTCGCGCCCTATCTGCAAGGCCGCGCCTGTGCCCACGGAGATCACCTGTACGTCCCAGCCGTACTCTTCCTCGAAGTATGGCAGGAGGAAGCCCAGCAGGCCGGAATCTTCCGTGCTGGTGGTCGTTGAAAGCACAAGGGTTCCGCCCGGCTCCAGGCGCGGCTCTTCGGGAATCGGTTCCGGCGTGGGCAACGGGGCTTCCGTAACGGGGGCGGCGGCGGGTTGTGCCGGGGGCGCGGCAGGGGCGGCACATGCTGTGAACAACAGCATAACGGCAACGGCCGCAGGCGCGAATGTGGTGACGAATTTCGATTTGCGCATGATCTACACTCCTTAGTAATATAGCAGTTCCGCTTGACACTAAGCTTCATCGTTCGTCGGAACCGCTGTGAATCATTGCGGTTTCGGCTCCGATTCAGCAAGTGTCAAGTGGAACTGCTGTAGTGGTCACGCGCAAAACAAAAGCGTCCTTCCAATGGGATCGTGTAATGGGAGCATGTATTTGCGTCCTTTTCACAATGGAAGGCGCAGGCGTTTCCGCGCGCACCCTGGGAGAGTGTCCGGAGACACTCCCGGAGCCTGTTTGCTAAACAGGCTCCTACGTTCCGTCGGGCATAGCACTGCCGTAGCCCAGCGGAATCGAAGCAAATATGTATGGGATAAGTGTACAGCATATGCGACGATTTGTCAAGTAAATGTCAATTCGCGGGATTTCCTGGGAAGTAACGGTCGTTGAAGTACTGTATCGCCATGGAGATTTCGCGGAACATGCGCCTGTCGTCGCCGCCGCCTGTGCCGGCGGAGAGGATGGACAGGGAATAGGGCGACGGCGCGTAGACGATGGCGATATCGTGGAAGGCCTCCTGCGCCCAGCCGGACTTACTGCCCACGGGGTGATCCGACACCACAAAGGCGTAGCGGTTGGCCAGCAGATGTTCGCGGAAGTCCTCGCTGTACCGCCCTCCCGATTCTATGTAGCGGTGCTTTTCGCGCGCGAAGATGCCGGCGTCGCCCGCGGTCAAACGGGAATATGTAACGGTGTGGACGCGGCCCGGCTCCGCGCCGACTTCCTCCACCCAGTCGCGGAAGCCCGGTACGCCGTGTATACGCCGCACCAGCATACGGAAGGCGATGTTGTCGCTGACGCTCAGGGCCAGCCCGATAAGCTCGGCCTCCGTAAACGTAGAGCCAACCGGCATACGCTGGATAACGCCGCTGCCGCCCCACATGTCCGCGCTTGTGAAGGTGTGTATCGTTCCAAGATCCGTGTAGCCCGCTTCGGCCAGCAGATGCACCCACAGGGCATACGGCCCCTTGATCGCGCTTGCGCCGAAGAACACGCGGTCGGCGTTGTGCGTGTAGACGAAACCCGTCTCGAAGTTTTCGTAGAACACGGACACCCTGTTGCCGAACCGCCCGATAACTTCGTCAAGCGCGGCGGCGGACGGGGTGAAGTGCCGGTTCACCCACATCGGCCCCGCCCAGGTTTCTATGCGCAGCCAGTAGCCGTCCTGATCCAGCACGCGCACCAGCTGCGGGCGCAGTATGTCTATGTGGTGGCCGGTGGCGAAACCGTCTTGCGGGGCATCCTCGAACATGCCCACGACCCTGGTCAGGTAGAGCAGGTTGTCGCGCAGGTACACCCATACTTCGCCCTCGCTTGTGTCCGCCAAGGCCCAGCCGTCTCCGCCTTCGTAGAGGATGGTCACGTACTGCGGGTTAAAGGCGGCCACTTGATCCGCCCGGAAGTCCGGTTCGGCATAGGCCGTAAACAGCCAGGGGATGTGGTGCCGCTGCGGCGTTTCCTCTTCGGGCGCGGTCTGCGCGGTTGCATATTCCGTGGGCGCGACGGGGGCTTCGGCAAGCACGGCCGCCGCCGTCGGGCGAAAGCTAAGCACATTACGCACGACAACGAAGATGCTGCCGGCGATAACCGCGCAGAGAAGCGGCACAAGCACCGCATATGCAGTTTTACCCAGACGCATACGACCACCCTCGACAAATATTTCTAGTGAACATACACTATTATACGGCCTTGACAAAATATGTGTCAAGAGGGTGGATTCTATTTTTCTCAAGAAAGAAAGCGTCCGGATACACACGCGGCATCCGGACGCTTGTAATAGACCTCTTGCTACAGCGCGAGCTTGTAGATCGCCACAAAGTCGTCGTGGCTAAGCTGCTTGAAGTTGCCCAGCTTGCGGTTGCCGCCTTCGCTGGCCTTGTTGGCCAACTTCTCGATATCCACATCCTTGATGTATGTTTCGGAGATGCGGATGGGCATGTTCAAACTCTTGAACCAGTTTTCCATGGCTTCAAGGCCGCGGTCGATGGTGTCGTCAACGTCGAAGAAGTTGTTTTCCACGCCGAATACGTTTACGAAGAACTGTGCCGTTCTGGCGGGGTTGACGCCGCGTGTATAACGTATCCACGACGGGAAGATGACCGTTAGGGATTCGGCGTGCGGCAGATCGTATTCGCCGCTTAGCTCATGGCCGATGTTGTGCGTGGCCCAGTCTCCCTGGCGGCCCACGCAGAGCGTGAAGTTATGCGCCACTGTCGAAGCGTAGGTGACTTCCGCCACTGTGTCGTAGTCGTAACCCTTGTGATAGAACTTGCTGCCCAGGCGTATGATCGTTTTCATCACGCCTTCCTGCATACGGTCCGTGAGGTCTACGGCCTGCGTCGGGGTGAAGTAACGCTCAGCGGTGTGCATGAACATGTCCAGCACGCCTTGGGCTACACGATCCTTGGGCAGGGTCTTGGTAAGCTCCGGGTTCATGATGCTGAATGTCGGGCAGATCGTCATAAATCCGCGCTTTACGAGGTCCTCGTCACGTGTGATTACCGTGGAGGCGTTCATCTCCGTTCCGGTGGCGGGGATGGTGATGATCGTGCCCAGCCCCAGGCCGCCGTTCATCTTGGTCTTGCCTGTGACGATGTCCCAATAGTCCCCGTCTATGCGGGACGCTACGGCGATGGCCTTGGCGGTGTCCACAACAGAGCCGCCGCCCACAGCCAGGATGAACTCGATGCCTTCGCGCTTGCAGATCTCCACGCCTTCGCGCACCTTCGAGAGCAGCGGGTTCGGCACAATGCCGTCAAGCTCGATATATTCGACACCATGTTCCGCAAGGGATGCCGTGATGTCGCCGTAGATGCCGATGCGCTCCAGCGATGCCTTCGCAAGGCGCACAAACAGGATCTTCTTGCTCGTGTGCTTCACGACTTCCGCGCCGACGTTCTTGTGGGTGTCCTTGCCGAAGAGAAGTTCTGTGGGCAGGTAGAATCTGAAATTGTTCATTACGTAGTGCCTCCTAAATCATTGTAATTGGCTTGCTTCTGCGCAGGAACTGCCCGCGCCCCTTCGCGCCGAGGAAGGTGTTGTCGCGCACGATCAGCTCTCCGCGGGATACCACCGCGCTGATTCTGCCGTCCAGCTTCATACCTTCATACGGCGAGTAGTCCACGTTTTCGTGCATGTCCTTCTTCGTGATGGTGAACTTCGCGTTCGGATCCAGTATCACGATGTCGCCGTCGCTGCCCGGCGCGATTGTACCCTTCTTGGGATACATGCCGAAGAGCTTGGCCGGGTTCGTCGCGCAGAGATCCACAAGCCTGTTAAGCGATATACGCCCCTTGGCCACGCCTTCGGAGTACATCAGCGGCAGGCGCATCTCCACGCCCGGCGCGCCGTTGGGGCATTTGGCGAAGTCCTCCGCGCCCTGCTGCTTGTCCGTTGCGTAGTTGAACGGGCAGTGGTCTGTGCCGATTGTCTGGACGTCACCCAGCTCTATGCCGCGCCAAAGTTCGTCGCTGTGGCGTTTGTCGCGCAAGGGGGGGCTCATGACGTACTTTAGGCCGTCCGCGTTCTTGTACAGCTCTTCGCCCAGGAAGAGGTACTGCGGGCATGTCTCGATGAACATGTTGCGCAGGCCGCGCTGCCGCGCCTGCTTGCAATAGTCCAGCCCAAGACCGTTGGAGAGATGCACCACGTAGAGCGGCACGTCGCCCAGCATTTCAGAGAACAGCAGCAGCCTGTTCACCGCATCGGACTCACACTGGAACGGGCGGCTCTTGGCGTGATACTCCGGCGTGAGCTTGCCCGTCTTGTGGAACAGATCCTTGAAATAGGCGATGGTGCCGTCGTTTTCCGGGTGCGCGGAGACTATCAGCCCAAGCTCCTTGATCCGCGCCATCACGCGCATCATGTCCGCGTCCTCCAGCTTGTAGCCATAGGTCATGTAGAACTTGTAGCTCGTGATACCCTCTGCGATCAGAGTCTGCATGTCGGCCAGCACGTCCTCATTTACATGCTGGATAACGCCGTGGAAGCCGAAGTCGATCACGGCCTTGTCGTCCGCAAGTTCGTGATACCGCTTGACCTGGTGATCCAGCCTGCAACCGTCCGGCCCGAAGGCCATGTGATCCACAATGCTTGTTGTTCCGCCGCAAGCCGCCGCGATCGTACCCGTGTAGAAGTCGTCCACCGCGGTTGCGATGCCCACGTCCAGGTCGAAGTGGGTATGCACGTCCACCGCGCCCGGCAGGACAAGCTTGCCCGCCGCGTCCAGAACTTCTTCTCCCTCGCCGGAAAGGTCAAGCCCCACCTGTGTTATTACGCCGTTCCTGATAAGCACATCACCGGTGAAGGTGTCTGCGCCTGTGACTATTATACCATTTTTTATCAACAAATCAACCGTCTCCTTTGCGCCAAACGTAAACCTTGGGGCTTCGCCCCAAACCCCACAAGGGCTTCGCCCTTGACCCATAACTTGCAGGCTGTGGACGTAGGCGAAGCCCTGTGGTTCGATCACTTACTGTACGAAGTATCCCCCAGGGGCAGCTTGGTGCGGAACTTGCCGTCGCGGTGGTAGTAGGCCAGCGAGACTGCCGGAGCCGTGGGAATTGTGGCCAGTTCGCCTACCCCCTTCGCGCCGTAGGCCGTTGCGGCTCTGCCTTCCTTGTCCACCAGAATTGTCTCGATGGGCGGGGTGTCTGTGGATCTGAACAGCCCCAGGGTGCCGTACTTGGAGCGCACCATACCTTGTTCCACGATAAAGTCCTCGGTCAGCGCGTAGCCCAAGCCCATTGTTACGCCGCCTTCGATCTGCCCTTCGACGTTGCGGCGGTTGATGGGTGTGCCTACGTCATAGGCTGCTACGACCTTCTCGACCATACCCGCGTCGTCAAGCAGGACGACCTGCGCGCCGTAGCCGTAGGCCACGTGGCTGACGGGGAACGGCACGTCGCTGCCCATCTTGTCTGTGTGCGGGAAGTACTCCGCGTCATAGGACTGCCCTTCCAGCGCATCAAGCGAGCCGGCTTCGTCCATGGCGGCCTTGAGCTTGACGGCGGCCAGCCTCACGGCTTCGCCTGTGAACACGGTTTGGCGCGAGGCCGTGGTTGTGCCTGAGTTTGGCGTGCGGGCAGTGTCCGGCTTTTCCACGACAAGCATTTCCGGCGGCAGCTTCAGCGTCTGGCACGCCATCTGCATGATGATTGTCGTCATACCTTGGCCGATGCAGGACGCGCCCGAAAGCACACGCACCTTGCCGCCCTCCACCGACATGCGGCAGCGGCCGGCATCCGGCACACCCACGCCCAGCCCGCTGTTCTTGAACGCGGCGGCAATGCCCGCACGCGGGTTATCCGCGCAGATCTGCTTGAGTGCCAGCAAGCACTCGACCATGGCCGTGGAGTCGTCGGCAAGCTGTCCGTTTGGCAGAACCTGCCCGGGGCGGATGGCGTTGCGGAAGCGCATTTCCCACGGCGATAAACCGACCTTCTCTGCCAGCCAGTTCAAGTTGCTCTCCGACGCAAACGTAACCTGTGTTACGCCGAAACCGCGGAACGCCCCGGCCGGCGGGTTGTTCGTGTAGACCGCGGTGCCTTCCACGTCCAAGTTCTTAAAGCTGTAGGGGCCGGCGGCGTGGGTGCAGGCGCGTTGCAGAACAGGCCCGCCCAGGGATGCGTATGCACCGGTGTCCGACACTATCTTGGCCTTCACAGCCAGCATGTTGCCGTCCTTGTCGCAGGCGGAGGTCATCTCGATGCGCATGGCGTGGCGTTTCGGGTGAACCATCAGGCTCTCCTGACGCGTCAGGCGCACCTTCACGGGGCAGCGCAGGTGCCACGCCAGCATGGCCGCGTGGTGCTGCACGCTCATGTCCTCCTTGCCGCCGAACGCGCCGCCCACGAGCATTGCCGTGACGCGCACCTTTTCCGGCGCAACGCCCAGCATGGACGAGACTTCGCGCTGTTCGTCATAGACCCCTTGGCCGCCGGAATAGAGGTGTATTCCGCCGTCGCCGTCGGGCATGGCCACGGCGCACTCCGGCTCCATGAAGGCGTGTTCGGTGAAGGGTGTTGTGTAGACGTTTGTTACTACATGGGCGGCGGCGGCTATCGCGCCGTCGGCGTCTCCGCGCACCAGCTTTTCGTGCGCGAGGACGTTGCCGCCTTCGTGAAGCTTGGGCGCGTCAGCCGCAAGCGCGAGGTCTGGGCTGTGCAGCACCGGCAACTCGTCATACTCCACCTTCACGAGCGCGGCAACTTCGTCCAGTGCCTGCCACGTCCTGGCCGCAACCAAGGCCACGCCGTCGCCCACATAGCGCGTTTCTTCGCCTTCGGCGATCAGCACGTCCCAGTCCTGTATGTGCCGCAGATGGCCTATCTTCTTTGCTCCCGGTATGTCCTTGGCCGTCAGCACGGCCACAAAATCGGGGTGCTCCTTGGCCGCCTCGAAGTCTATCTTCCTGACGAAGGCGCGCGGATACGGCAGACGCAGGGCCTTGCCGTACACCATGCCGGGAAAGTGCAGGTCGTCGGAATACAACCCGGTTCCCAGCACCTTCTCGTGTGCGTCAAGCCGCGGGAAGTCCTCCCCCACTGCGCCGGTGTAGCGGACGGATGGAATCGGCGTGCCTTCGCGCAGGAGCTTAGCGGCGATTGCCACGGCTTCCTCGATCTTGACGTATCCCGTACAGCGGCAGATGTTGCCGCGCAGGGCGCGTTTGATGTCGCCTGATGTAGGCTCTGCGTTGATGTCCAGCAGAACCTTGGCGGCCAGCACCATGCCCGGTATGCAGAATCCGCACTGCACCCCGCCCGTGAACGCAAAGGCATGGGCGAACACTTCCTGTTCCCGCGGCGTAAGCCCTTCCACCGTCACGATGTTCCTGCCCTCTATGCCCGACATCTTCGTCAGACACGCGCGCACGGCCTTGCCGTCGGCGATAACCGTACAGCTTCCGCACGCGCCGGCGTTGCAGCCGTCCTTCACAGAGGTTATGCCCATGTCCTCACGCAAAAAGTATAGCAGGTTCTTATCCGTAGTTTCTGTGCAAACTGCCTTGCCGTTTAGTGTGAACGATTGCACGCACATCCTCCTGTCCATTGTCTAAGCTATTACCCTGTAGATTCCGTAGAAGATGAATATGCCGATCATTACGGACACACCCTGTATGACTGTCATAGTCGTCCAGTTCTTGTAGCCCTGCTGCGGTGTCTGGTCGCTCAGCTTGGTCACGACCCAGAAGTAGGAGTCGTTGGCGTGCGAAGCCATCATGGAACCCGCGCCGATGGCCATTACCACAAGGGCGATGGTGACATACGAATCCGCCCAGCGTGCGGCCTCAGGCCCCATTATGCCTAGAAGCGGCATCATGATACCCGCAGTGGTTATCATGGCCACTGTGGACGAACCCTGGGCCGTCTTGATGATCGCGGAGATAATAAAAGGAAACGCAAGACCCAGCCACGTGAAGATTTCCGCGTGATAGCTGATGTACTGAACCATGCCGGAATCGTTGATTACGCGGCCGAGGGTTGCTCCTGCCGCAGTGATGAAGAGTATCGGCCCCAGCAGCTTCAGCGTATCGTTGGTGATGACGTTAAACTTGGGCATCTTGCCGGTTGCGGCCAGCAGTATCACGCCGAAGATGAAGCCGATTGTCAGAGCCACAAGCGGGAAGCCCAGGAACCTGAACGCGCTCTGCATGGGGCCGGGATCCATAAGGGTTGTGGCCACCTGCGCCATTGCCATCATCGCAATGGGCGAAACGATGGGCAACAGGGACAGAAGCCCGTTCGGCAGCCCGCCGAAATCCTTCACGATCTCCTCATAACTCTTTACGGTTTGGTCGTTCCGGATCGCCAGATCCTCCTCCGACTTATCGCGCTTGCCGCAGTATACCGCCCAGGCATATGCCGCGATCAAGCCGGGGATGGAGATAACCAGCGACACCCACATGACCGTCCACAGGTGATCCATCATGCCCAGCACGTCGGACGCGCCGAGAGGCCCCGGCGTAAGCGGCACAAGCACGTGCGAGGTGTACAGACCCGCGCCGAGCCCCAGAGCCGTGGCAATGCCGCTGGCATGTGTGCGCTTCACGATGGTGCGGCGAACAGGGTTGATGATAACGAAGCCCGAGTCGCAGAATACGGGAACGGACACGACCCAGCCCATGACGACCATCGCCATCGTGGGGTTCGCCTTACCCAGCAAGCGGATGATCATGTCCGCTATCTTGAACGCGCCGCCCGTGGCTTCAAGTATGCCGCCGATGAGCGCGCCAAGGATGATTACAAGGCCTATGCCCGAAAATATTGCCATAAAGCCCTGGCCGGTGGTCCACGCCAGCGTACCCGCGTAGAATACGCCGTCAACGGTTCGGCTGCCAACATTCGGGTTGCCGTCGACATGGAAGGGTATGCCGGCTATGATGGCCAGCACAATGGCCGAAGCCATAATTGCCAGGAACGGATGCAGATTGTACTTGGAAATCGACATTACCATCAGTACTATAACTACCAGGAACGCTATAATCAGCGCAAGCCCATCCAACATGCTAACTCTCCTCGATTAGGAACTTGGTGTTCCGTGCAACTAGTGCTTCGCCAATGCTAAATTTGATGTGCATTCGCGAGGATTTTTGTCGAAAGACAAGGAAGTGACGACGCCTCGAACCCGAAGTGGTTCGCAAGGAGGAGCTGACGCAGGATTTCGGCAAAAAGACCGCGAAGGCGCATTAAATTTAGTATTGGAGGAGCACTAGACCTCTTGCGGAATTAGCGAATGCCGGATTTGCGTGAAAATTTCCCGCAAGGTTAGGAACTGACGACGCCGCGAACCCTTGCGGTTCGCAAGGAGGAAGTGACGACACATTGCGGGAAATTTACCGCAAATACGGCGTTCGATAATTTCGCAAGAGGTCTACTATCTTTCCGTTACAGAATTGCAGTAAAACTCCATCTTGCCGCACTTCCCGCAGGCAAAGACTTCGACTTCCAGCGCGCCGGCAATGAGGTTGCCCCACGAACCCATGAACCAGCCCGTCTTGCCCAGCTGGATCTGCTCACAGCCGCGTGACAACATGGTTCCTTCGCACCGCAGGCAGTTTTCGCGTGATACTCCGTTCATACGATCCACTTATGCTTGCCCCCTTGTTTTAGCAACGTTTTCCACCGCGTCGATGATTGTGGAGTAGCCCGTGCAGCGGCACAGATTGCCCGACAGGCCGCGGCGGATTTCCTCGCGGCTTGGGCTTGGCTGTTCGCCCAGCAGGGCGGTTGCGGCCATAACAAGCCCGGGCGTGCAGAAACCGCACTGCACCGCGCCGCTGTCCACAAAGCTCTGCTGCACGTCGGAGAGCTTGCCCGGCTCCGGCGACACACCCTCGATGGTTGTCACCTTACGCCCGTCCGCCCAGACGGCCAGGCTTATGCAGGAATTCACGGCCACGCCGTCCATCAGCACGGTACACGCGCCGCACTCCCCCACTCCGCAGCCCTTCTTGCTGCCCGTCAGCTCCAGCTCCCCGCGCAGCACCTCCAGCAGTGAAGCGCGGACATCCACCGCCACTTCGCGCGCCTTGCCGTTGACCTCTATGTTGATAAGCTTACGCATCGCCGTCACCTCCCAGAGCCTTGCGCACCGCGCGGCCGGGCAGTACGCTTATAAGCTGCTGCCGAAACGCCTTGGCGGCGCGCCACGAATCCCGCGCGTTGGTATCCTCCAGACACTTGCGGCCGATCTGCTCCAAGACTTCGTCGCAGAGTGTCTGCCCCTTGGCATAGGCTTCCGCGGAGGCCGCGCGAAGCGGCACAGGCCCCGCCACGCCGAAGGCTATGCGCAGATCCTCGATTCTATCGCCGTCCATCTTTATCATCACCGCACAGCCAAGCGTGGCGATGTCCATTGCGCGGCGCACGGCAAACTTG
Source organism: Defluviitaleaceae bacterium (assembly GCA_009780445.1). Classification (GTDB taxonomy): domain Bacteria; phylum Bacillota; class Clostridia; order Lachnospirales; family WRAA01; genus WRAA01. Next base: position 5,067 of record WRAA01000007.1, on the reverse strand, counting down.
ATATATCCGCCCTTGTAACCTTCGTAGCCGGCCTTGGCCACGCGGATCTCCTTGAGGATCTGCCCGTGTTCCAGCTTTACGCGGCCGGGGCCTTGGTGGAAGCCGGCCAGCGGCACCTCTGTGTCGCCCTGCGCCCCCGCTATCACAAGGGTTGCGTCGCAGGCCAGCAGCATCGACGCTGTGTCCGCCGATGTCGCGCCGTTGGCAAGGTTGCCGCCCACGGTGCCCATGTTGCGGATCTGCGGGCCGCCGACGCTTCCCGCCGCCTGTGCAAGGCTGGGCAAGTGCTGTGCGATAACCGCGTCGCCCTCGATCTTCGCGAAGCTTGCGGCCGCGCCGATAACGATTGTGCCATCGTCACACAGGCGAATGTCTGTCATGCCGGGTATACGCGTAACGCCGACAAAATCACGCCCGACGAAGGCTTCGTCACGCGAGCGCAGCTTGATCAGCACATCCGTGCCGCCGGCGATGATACGGGCGTTGGGGTTTGCGCACAGCAGACCCACGGCCTCGTGTATATCGGCCGCTTCGGTGTAGCTTGCGAAATCATACATCTGCGCCACCTCCGCGATTATTCTGTATTGCCGCAAAGACCTTGCCCGGCGTTAGCGGCAGAGCGTTTATCTCGAAGCCCAGCGCGTGGCACACCGCGTTGCGTATGGCCGCGGCGGGGCTGCATATCGGCGGTTCGCCCAGACCCTTCGCGCCGAAGGGGCCGAAGGGATCCTCCGGCTCCACGAACATACAGTCAAGCTCCGGAGTGTCCATACACGTGGGCATCTTGTAGTCCAGCAAGTTGTTGTTCAGCGGTTCGCCTGTTTTCGGGTCGTAGAACAGGTCTTCGCCCAGGGCGTAGCTGATGGCCATGCCCATGCCGCCCTCCACCTGCCCCTTGGCCAGCAAGGGATTGATGATCACGCCGGAATCGTGGGCGTTTAAGATGCTGCGCACCGTGACGACACCCGTCTGCGTGTCCACGTCCACCTCGGCGAAGGTTACGCCCATGGGGTAGGAATTGTCGTGGCAGTTGTGGGAAACTTCCGCCGTAAGCGTCTGGGCGCGCGCCTTGTCGTAATATGTGCGCAGAGCCAGATCCCCCAGACTTGCCACGCGCTCACCCGTGACGGAGTTTATCACAAAGGCGTCCTCCACATCCGCGGCGGAGTGCGGGATCTCGTAGAACTTGCCGGCCGCGCGGCATATCTTGTCCTTCAGCTCTTCCGCGGCCTTGGCCACGGCCACGCCCGTCACATAGATCTGCCGCGAGGCATACGCCCCGGTGTCAAAGGGCGCGATATCGGTATCCGTCGTTTCCTCCGCATAGACCATTTCGGCGGGAATGCCCAGTGTTTCCGCGGCGATCTGCGCCAGCCCGGTGTCGATACCCTGCCCGATCTCCGTCGCGCCCACCAGCATCTTGACCGTGCCGTCCTGATTCAGCGTAAGCCGGCACCCGGCGATCTCCAGGCTGTAGGGGTAGACCCCCGTGGCATAGGAGAACGCGGCGACGCCAACACCGCGCCGCACGGAGCCGCCCTTCGCCCCGGAATCCGCCATCTTTGCGTCCCAGCCAAACCTCTGCCGGCCTAGGGTGAGGCAGTCCGCAACCTTGTTTGTCACCATCGGTATGCCGTTTAGCGGGTGCGGCGCGCCTTCCTTCTTAAAGTTGGCAAGGCGGAACTCGAAGGGATCCAGTTGCAGCTCCTTGCATATCTTGTCGGTCATGGCCTCTATGGCGAAGGTGATCTGCGGCACGCCATAGCCGCGCATTGCGCCCGCGTTGCCCGTGTTTGTCAGCACAGTGCGGGAGCGGAAGCTCATGTGCGGTATCTCGTAGAGCGTACACAGGATACCCCCGCCCTTGGCCGCCACGGAATGCCCGTGCGAAGCATAGCCGCCGGTCTTTGAAACAGCGTCCACCTGCCATGCCGTGATCTTGCCGTCCTTGCTTACGCCCACCTTGCTCCTGTAGTGTATGGCGTGGCGCACACGTGTGTATGCCAGCACCTCTTCGCGCTCCAGCTCCAGCCGCACCGGTCTGCCGCCCATGGCAATGCTCATGGCCACCACAAGCGGCTCGATGGTTACGTCCTGCTTGTTGCCGAAGCCTCCGCCGATAAACGGCTTGATCACGCGGAACGAACTCCACGGCATATCCAGAGCCTCGCCGAGTATACGCCGGCAGATATGCGGGATCTGCGTGCTGGAGATACACGTCCAGCGGCCGTCCGCGCTTTGAAACGCCGTGGCCGTCTGGTTCTCCATGTGGCAGTGCTGCACGACCTGGGTGCGGTGTTCGTCCTCGAACACATAGTCCGCAAGGGCAAAGCCCTCTTCAACATTGCCGACCTTGGCCGTTGTGTCCGCAAGGATGTTACCCTTTGTGCCTTCGTGGATCTCGCGCGCGCCTTCGGTCATTGCCTCCTGCGCCGTAAGGTAGATGGGATACTCTTCGTACACGGCGGTTATCTTCTGCGCGGCTATGTCGGCGGCCAGCTGTGTTTCCGCGATAACGGCGGCTATCTCGTCGCCGTAGAGGCGCACGTCCTCCGTCAGAATGTTCTTGTCGTACACGTCTCCGCTGCGGTCCAGCGTGTACGGATGCCCCGCCGTGGCGTGCTTGACGCGTGGCAGATCCGCCGGTGTCAGCACCTTCAGCACGCCGGGAACGGCCAGTGCCGCCTGAGTATCCAGACTAAGCACCCTGCCGTGGGCGATTGTCGCCCTTACAATCTTGCCGTACAGCATGTTCTTCACGGGTATGTCCGCGGTATAGTCGGCCTTGCCGCATACCTTCGACCAAGCGTCCCAGCGCGGTACGCTTGTGCCTATGACCTTGTTACTCACTAGCTCTCCCTCCCTAATGCTTACATCTTGGCCAGCATCCACTTATACTCTGTCTGGACGACTGCGATCGCCGCCGCGAACTCCCGCGGAAGGCTGCCGTCTCCGCCCACATACTTCTGCACAGTGCCTTCGCGGGTGCGGATCTTGTAATGGTTTCCGCCGATCAGCAAGAAGCCGGCGTTGGTGCTGTCGTTAAAGTCGTGGTGTGTCCAGAACAGCGTCAGCTTATCCTTGTAAGGATCACCCTTGTGCGGGCAGAAGGTTCCGCAGTTGCCGCATTCGTTGCACATTCCGTCGATATGCAGGATCTGGTGGGCGTTCGCGCCGGCGCCCGGCACAAAGATGGCCACGTTGGCGCGGTTCGGGCATACGTCCACGCAGATTTCGCACAATTGGTCGCAACCCAGACAGCGCGTGCCTTCCGCGCTTTCCGCTTTCCTTTCTACCAGCACTCCCTTTTTGTCGTATAATAGCTCCTGCGGAATGTTCAGTCTGTTTTTCTCGAAATCGTTTGAGAGGCCGCATCTCTTTAGTATGTCTGTGGCGATAAGCTTCGCGTCTGCTATGGCCTTTACAATTGTGGAGGGGCCGCTCTTTGCGTCTCCCGCGACATATACGTTCGGCAGGCCGGTCTCCAGGCGTTTGTTGTGGCGTACCCCGCCCCTGTCGTCCAGTGCGATCCTGTTGGTCGTGAATATGCCAGTGTCCACCTTCGCGCCCACGGCGGATATCACCGTGTCGAACTCCAGCGACACCATCTTGCCGACGCCCTTCACGCTTCTGCGCCCGCTTGAATCGCGCTCGCCAAGCTCCATCTGTTCGCAATTAAGCGTCTTGCCGTCATAGCTTAGCGGAGACAGCAGGGTATCGAAGCTTACGCCGTCCTCTTCGGCCTCGGCCAGTTCCTCCGGCTCCGCGGGCATAAAGTCCTTCGTGCGGCGGTAGACTATGCTGACGTGTTCCACGCCGGGGGCGCGTTTTGCGGCGCGCGCGCAGTCCATGGCGACGTCGCCGCCGCCGATTACTGCCACGCGCTTGCCCAGCTTCACGGCGCAGTTCTTGGCCTTCGATTCCTCCAGGAATTCCAGCGCGTCCACGAGCCTGTCCGCGCCCTTGCGAAGCGGCAGTTCGCCCTTGCCCCACGCGCCTGTGGCGATTATTACATAGTCATAACCTTCCCTGCGCTGGAGCGTGAAGAGGTTCACCGCGCTGTCTACGCCGAACTTGAAGTTCACGCCGGTGCGCACGGCCAGCTCGAAGTCCTTGGCGATCAGATCCGCGGAGATCCTAAACTCCGGGATAACATAGCTGACCATGCCGAAGGGTTTTTCGCGCTGTTCAAACACGGTGACATCCACGCCGTTGCGCCGCAGGAACAGAGCGGCGGAAATGCCCGCCGGCCCCGCGCCTATGACGGCGACGCGGCTCTTTGTGCGAAGCGCAGACGGCGATATTCCGGCAATGTACTTATCCTGCGCGTGCTTCACGGCCTCCAGCTTCATGGCGCGTATGGCCAGCGGGGATTCATAGTCTACACGCACACACTTGTTCTGGCAGTGGTGGTTGCATATTGCCCCGGTAATTGCGGGGTTGGCGTTGTCCTCGGCGATAACCTCGAAGGCTTCGTCGTACCGGCCTTCGGACACAAGGTAGAGGTATTCGGGAATGTCCTGATCAATGGGGCATCCGCCGTCCTTGCACGGAGCGCTGAAACAGTCGTACAGGCCCAATGGAGAATCTATCTTGCGGCTTGCGACCTGCCGCCACTTCTTCTGGTGGTACTTGTTCGTGAAGGCGTCCTTCACAAGCCTGTCGAGAGCCTGCGTGTCGATCTCCCTGCGCCTGGAGGCCAGGAGCGACTGAAGCTCCCCGGCCATCTGCGCCGTGCGTACATAACCGCCGGGTTTCAAGATCGTGGTGCATACCGTAATGGGGCATATGCCAGTTTTAAACAGCTCCGTTATGTTAAACGCGTCCGCGCCACCTGAATAGGATATGGCAAGCTTTCCGCCGAAGTCGTGCGAAAGCTTCTGCGCCACCGACAGCGACAGCGGGTACAGCGCGCGCCCGGACATGTACATCTGCTCCCCGGGAAGCTCACCCTGCTCGATCTTCACGGGGAAGGTGTTGGTGATCTTCACGCCGAACTCCAGCCCGCGCACTGTTGCGTATTCCTGCAAGCCGCGCAGCATTGTCACCGCGTCCTTGTACTGTAGG
>WRAA01000006.1 GCA_009780445.1 Defluviitaleaceae bacterium | reverse complement strand
TCCGCCATACGTCGTCAGCGTCAAACTTGCGAACCACTGCGGGTTCGCGGCGTTTGCCACTTCCTAGTCTGGCGAAAAAATCACTCGAAAATCCGCCGAAAGCGGGTTTCCAAACACGCCCTAATCAATTGATTAACAGTTCCGACAACAGCGGAGCGCGCGCACCACCATATTTGACAGAGGAGAACACACATGGAAGGCAAGATAACTCTCTACGATTCCAACGGCACAAAGATGGGCGAAACATTCATACGCCGCGCAAAACAGCTTGTAAAGCAGCAGAGGGCGGTATGGGTTGACGAAAAGCAGGACGCGGTACGCTTCGCGCCCGGCCAAGAACATTCCGGCACCGACACGCCCGCACAGGACGACGCATCTGCGGAAGAAACCGAGACACCCGCCCATGACGACACCCTGCTGATAACCTTGGCGCAAAAGAGGCTTCAAGACCGCGGCAGATTCATCTTCCACACAGCCGCCGTGGTTCCCGTCTGGTTCATGACCCTCTTCGCGCTGGCCGTTTTGACGGGCATGAACCGGCTGGCGCAGCTGATGTTCATGTTCTTCTCCGGGGCGTGGTTCGCGGCATATGCCATTCACCTGTGGGCGTTCGCCTGGCCGCGGTTCAGGAAGAGCAACATGCGCAAGGAGCGCAAGGCCAGACGGCTGGCGATGGAGGTCAGCAACCTTCGGGCAGAGCTGGAGCGGTAAGCTCCGTCCGGCTAACCAAATATTTACACAACAACAGCGGTGTGGCATATGCTCACCGCTGTTCACGTTTATCCACAAGAATATTAGGATTGTTGTTGACAAGAGTATCGCGGTAATCTATAATACAGTCATACCGTACAGGAGATGTTTTGCGTGAAAAAGCTAAAGGTGTTCTTAGTGGCTCTGTGCATCGTCATAGCCATGCTCATTATCAACGCGCCCGACATTAATTATGGCCAAGGGCTGGGATACGGCGCGATCCGCAGCTACTATTATAACCACGACACACAGCAGCGATAGCCGCCACAGCATTACGACTGTAGCGGCTGTGAGCTGCTTTTGTTATAAGAATATCCCGACACTTACCACAACGGAGATGATTGTTATGCCCGTACTGTTCCTGGCATTCTGGATAATACTTAACTCTGCCGTCACGCCCGAGGTGTTGGTTATCGGCGTGCTGATCAGCGTTGTTATGTCGCTGTTCCTCTACAAGATGGTGGGCCTAAGCTTTGCCAAGGAGAAGCAGATCTGGGCGAAGGCTTGGCCGATAACAATCTACATGTCCATGCTGCTGTGGGAGATCGTCAAGGCGAACATCCAGATGATCAAGATCATCCTCTCGCCCAAGCTGGAAATCCACCCGCAGATAGTATACTTCCAATCGCCCGTAAAGTCCGACTTCGCCAAGGTCATGCTTACCTACTCCATAATGCTTACCCCCGGCACCGTAATATTCGAGCTTAACGGAGACCGCTTCGGCATACACGCCATAGACCCCACCATGACGGACACCATCAACGACTCCATATTCGTCCGCATGTTGCAGGACAAGCTGGACGACACCACCGAAGGGGGGCAGTAACGTGTTTGACTACAGCGAGGCCGTAAACATTGTATTGCAGTTCGGCATAATGTTCCTTGCCGTAACCATGTGCCTGTGCCTCTTCCGCGCGGTGAAAGGCCCCAGGCTGGCCGACCGTATTATCGCCGTGAACATGATCTGCGTCAAGACCATCCTGCTGATAGTGCTGGTGGGCGTAAACCGGGACGAAGTGTTCCTTATGGACATCGCTCTTGTGTATGCCCTGCTAAGCTTCCTGGCCATTGTGGTGCTTACGAAGTTTATGCTGAACGTAAAGCTGAAGAGACAGCGCAAGGCGGCCGCCGAGGCCCTAAGCGGCAAGGAGGTGTAGCCATGGAGCTGATAAGGTTTGCGATAGCGTCGGTATTTCTGCTGAGCGGGCTGTTTGTGCTGGGCGTGGCCACCTTCGGCCTGTTCCGCCTGGACAACGCACTCAACCGCCTGCACGCCGCCGCAAAGTGCGACACCCTGGGTTCGCTCTTAGTGCTTGTGGGGCTGGCCATCTTTGTGGGGTTCAGCTTTATGACGCTGAAAATTCTGATACTGATCCTCTTCTTCTGGGTGACGAACCCCGTGGCGGTGTACATGATCGGCCGCGCCGAGGTTCAGACAAGCGCGAATGTCGAAAACGAATGTGACGTGATAGAGTTATGATAGTGTTTGACATGATCATCTTCGAATATATGATGCTGGTGTTCCTCATCGTCTGCGCCCTTGCCGTGTCGTTTACGCGCAAGGTTATTTCCGCGGTAATAATCTTTATGTCGTACAGCATTGTAATGTCGATACTCTGGGTTCTGCTGGAGGCTCCTGACCTTGCGCTTACGGAAGCGGCCATCGGCGCGGGCATCACCAGCGTGCTGTTCTTTCTCGCGATAAAGCGGATAAATTCCATGGGGAAGGGAGAATAGGCCATGCCGGACAACAGAGACAGCTCCATGCGGCGTTTTGTGGACTGGGTAAACGCCGATGAAAGCCTTCCGGACGACGCTTCGTCCTACGACACAACAGAAACGGAAGAAGCCGACGACCACCACGACCACGAGGAGCCTTACGAAGAGGACAACACCGACGACGAATCCGCCGAGGAGTTTTCCGGCGACTACGACGGCGACGACGAGTTCAACTACCCCGACGCAATAGCCGATGACATCACCGAAGATTCCGACGACGGCGGCGCACCAGCCTCCGAAGAAAACGTCTCCGGAGACGACGACACCTTTGTGATCCAAACCGAAACCCTGCACATGTCCAAGCGCGAAAAGCTGCAGATGAAGCGATTCAGAATCTTCTACCTTACGCTGTCCGCCATTGTGGCCATCAACGTCAGCGTGATCCTGCTGATAACCGTAAACTACCTGCCCGAATTCGGCTCGCCCTACAACCCGGCCGTAAACGAGGTCTATCTGCGTTATGTCGAGATGGGCGTGTACGACACAGGCTCCCTCAACATGGTTGCGGCGGTGCTGTTCAGCTACCGCTCCTTTGATACCCTGGGCGAGGCGTTCGTGCTGTTCACCGCGGTTATCGGCGTAATAATCCTCATGCGCAAGCCGAACGAGAACCGGAAATAAGGAAGGTGCCAACATGCCCAAGAAGTGCAAGCTCTACCGCGAAAAGAAATCGGACACCAACCGCTCGATGCTGCTGCAGGCTATTGTCGGCCCCATAACGCCGTTTATCATGATCTACGGCATCTACATCCTCTTCAACGGCCACCTCTCCCCGGGCGGCGGCTTCTCCGGCGGCACGATACTCGGCACGGGGCTTGTCCTGTGTTCGCTGGCCTATGGCTCGGAGAAAGTCAGCAAGGTGTTCAGCGAAAGGGTGCTGACAGTCACCTTCTGCGCGTCTCTTGCCTTCTACGCCGGCATCAAGGTCTGGTCCTTCATGGTCGGCGCAACGGGCGGCACCACAGGCATCCCCCTTGGCACACCCGGCACGATACTAAGCGGCGGGCTTATCCTTCCGCTGAACATCAGCATAGGGCTTGCCGTCGCCGTTACGATCTACAACTTCTACGCACTCTTTTCGGAAAGCGAGGCATAGCCGTGGGCTTGATCACCAATTTCTATGAGGCAACGGCCATGATACTGTTCGGTATCGGCTTCGTTACCCTGCTGCTGCAGAAGAACCTTATCAAGAAGATCATCGGGCTGAACATCATGGATTCGGCCATATTCCTCTACCTGGCCACCACGGGCTACATAACCGGCAGGGGCGCGCCCATCATCATCGACGGCATTGTCTACCAAGACGCGTATGTGAACCCCTTGCCCAGCGCTCTGGTCATGACGGGTATCGTCGTTGCAGTTAGCATAACCGCCTTCGCGCTTGCCCTTTCCCTGAAACTATACGAGCATTACGGCACACTTGACATGGACAAGATAGCCCTGATGTCACGCGGAGGTGACGTTTAATGGGTATGACGTTTCATTTTCCGCTGTTTATAATCTTCCTGCCGATGCTTGCGTCGGTTGTAATGCCGCTTCTGCGCAACTCCAACATCGCGCGGCAGATCACCATCTGGGTGCAGGTGGTGATGATCGGCCTGTCACTGGGGCTTACGGCCTCCCTGTGGAACGCGCCCGTGCCCTACTTCACATACCTGATGGGCTACTTCCCCTCGCCCTTTGGCAACGAGATCCGCGCGGGTATGCTGGAGGCTCTGCTGGCCGTCACCTTCTCCACGGTGCTGCTGTTCTCGGTGCTTGGCACCGGCTACGACACCAACAAGGACATCATCCCCGGCAAGCGGCCGCTGTTCTACTGCATGATCAACTTGCTGAACACCTCCCTAATGTCGCTGGTGTTCACGAACGATATATTCACGGCCTATGTGTTCATCGAAGTGAATACGCTGGCGGCCTGCGCCATTGTCGCCACCAAGGAAAACAAGGACACCCTCAAGGCCACGCTCAAGTACCTGCTGCTTAGCGTAATGGGTTCCGGCCTGTTCCTGCTGTCCACGGCCTTCCTCTATGCCATCACGGGCCACCTGCTGATGGAACCGGCGCGAGAGGTCATATCCTACCTTGTGCAGGACGGCCACTACCACTTCCCGCTGACGATGACCATGCTGCTCTTTATTGTGTCCATGGCCGTCAAGAGCGCGTTGTTCCCCTTCCACACATGGCTGCCCGACGCCCACGGCTCCGCCACCACGGCGGCCTCGGCCCTGCTCTCCGGCCTTGTGCTGAAAGGTTATATCGTAATGCTGATGAAGATGCTCTACAGGGTCTACGGCCTTGAAACCGTGGCGGCTCTGGGCGTGTTCCACGTGCTATTCTTCTTCGGCATCACCGGCATGATCGCAGGCTCTGTAATGGCCTGCTTCCAGACGAAGTTAAAGCGGCTTATCGCCTATTCGTCCGTTGCGCAGATCGGCTACATCTTCGTGGGCATGGGGCTTGACACCCAGGGCGGCTTCACCGCCGCCAGCTACCACATCATCGCCCACGCCTTCACCAAGAGTATGCTCTTTATCGCCGCCGGCGCGCTTATTGCCGCGTCCGGCTCCTACAATATCGCCGACATGACGGGTGCCGCGCGCAAGAACAAAATGGCGGGTATCGCCTTCACCGCCGGCGCGTTGTCCATGGTGGGCATACCGCTCTTCGCCGGCTTTGTGTCGAAGTTCTACCTGGCCGGCGCGGCCGTACAGGGGCAGACCAGCATATGGATCACCATGCCTGTGCTTGCGGTCAGCACCTTCCTGAACGGCCTCTACTACTTCCCGGTGCTGATCCGCATATACTCCAAGGGCGACGGCGCAAGCGCGTCCGTTGCTCCCGCCTGCAAACCCGCGCCGAGCTTCTCCGCCAACTTCACCCTCGTGTGCCTTATGGCGGCGAATATCGCCCTGGGCATATTCTTTACGCCGTTGCTGTCCGCGCTGGAAAAGGGTTTCGTGTGGCTGGGCTAATGCGTTCGCTTTAATTAGATTGAGGAGATGTTCAAATGCTGCCGATAACAATTATGCTGTTCCTGCTTGTTATGGCCGGCGTGATAGCTTCTGTGAAGGCCAATGCCACGGCCAAGATGCTTGCCGTCGGCGCGTTTGCCGTGGCCTTCGGCCTTTCGGCCGCACTGCTTTCGCAGAGCGCGAACGAGACCATACGCCTTGTTATCGGTGCCGCGCCCTGGAACATCTATGTGCTGGTTACGCCGCTTGCGGCCTTCATGGTCTGCCTGTTTGTGGGCGTAAGCCTGATGGTCGTGTGGGCGTCGGCCAACCTTGTGGACTATGACATCGAGCCGGCGCGAATTCCCATGTACTACGCCCTTGTGTGCGTGCTTATTGCCTCCCTTGTGGGCGTGGTGATCTTCGGCAGCCTCTTTAACGTGTTCATACTCATGGAGGTCAGCTCCTTCGCCGCCGCCGGCATCATCGTAATCAAGAACCGCCCGGAGAACATGCGCGCGGGGCTTAAATACCTCACGCTGTCCATACTCGGCTCCAGCTTCATCCTCATGGGCATCATCACGCTTTACGCGCTTACGGGTTCGCTGTCGGTAACGGGCATACACCAGAGCCTCTCCGCCGGGTACGCCGGCAATGAAGTCGCCGCGTATAACGCGCTGATGTTCATAACCATTGGTGTCGCGCTGAAAAGCGGGCTGTTCCCCATGCACATCGCCTTCCCTGACGCTTACTCCATTGCGCCTTCCGTTTCTTCCGCCCTGCTTTCCGGCCTGGTGCAGAAGGCGTATATATTCTTCTACATCATGGTGCTGCACAAGGCCTTCGGCGCGGAAATTCTGCTGAACGACCGTGTTATGACCACGACCTTACAGCTCGTTATGATCCTGGGTGCCGCCGCGATGATCGCCGGCAGTGCAATGGCCTTGCTGCAAACGGATCTCAAGCGTATGATAGCCTATTCTTCCGTGGCACAGGTGGGTTACTTCTTCCTGGGTGTCGGCATGGGTACGCGGCTGGGGCTGTTTGCCGTGGTGTTCCACTTCCTGACCCACGCCGTCACCAAGGCCATGCTGTTTCTTGTGGCCGGCTCTGTGATCCGGCAGACCGGCAGCCGCGAGATCGGCGACATGGCGGGGCTTGGCACAAAGATGCGCGTGACAATGGCTCTGTTCACCGTGGGCGCGCTTTCCATGGTGGGCATACCCCTGCTCATCGGCTTCAACAGCAAGTGGTTCTTCGCAATGGGCATCTTCGACTCTTCACACATATGGCTGCTGGCGGTTCTCGCGCTGTCGTCCCTGCTTAACGGCTGTTACTATCTGCCCGTGGTTGTGCGGGCGTTCTTCGGCGATACCGGCGGGGAGGCCGTGCGGCTGCGAAGCGTCCGCGAATGCGCGGTACGCGGCCTTGCCCCCATCGTGTGCCTTGCCCTGCTCGTAGTCGCCTTTGCCGTTATCAGCGGGCCTGTCAGCTATATCAGCATCGGTATAGACAGTATTTGGTAGGTGTGCCATGCTTCCGATAGCCATAATCTTGACGTTGTTCGCCGCCGCGGCTCTCTGCCTTATTTTCAAGGCCGACCCCGCGGTGAAGCTGATTGCCGTTGCGGCTCACGCGGCGGCCTTCGTCCTCTCCCTTGTGATGATGCACGCCGCGGCGGCCGAACCCATCAGCGTAATACTCGGCGCGGAGCCATGGAACTTCTATGTGCTTGTGACCCCTCTCGACGCGTTTATGGCCGCCCTGTTCACGGGCGTTGGCCTGTTTATCGTCTGGGCGTCCGCCGGAATGATCGGCCACGACATCGACGCCCCGCGCTTACCGGCCTATTACGCGCTTATGTGCGCCCTCGTGGCCACACTCTGCGGCGTGGTTGTGTTCGAAAACTTCGTGAATGTGTTCCTGCTGGTGGAGGCAAGCTCCTTCGCCGCCGCCGGTTTAGTCATCATCAAGAACAAGCCGGAGAACCTCAAGGCCGGGCTGAAGTACCTCTCGCTGTCAATACTAGGCTCCAGCTTCATACTAATGGGCATAATAATACTCTACTTCATCACCGACGCGCTCTCCATCACCGGCATTTACGCAAGCCTTAGCCACAACCTTGCCGGCAACGAAGATTCGGTGCGCAACGCCCTGATATTTATTACGGTCGGCACCGCGCTCAAGAGCGCGCTGTTCCCCCTGCACATCTGGCTGCCGGATGCGCACAGCACCGCGCCCGCGCCGTCGTCGGCCATTTTGTCCGGACTTGTGCTGAAGGCGTACATATTCCTGTACATCAAGATCCTGCACAAGGCTATCGGCGCGGACATCCTGCTGAACGACCATGTGCTGTCCACGATCCTGGGCGCCGTGATGATCACCGGCGCAACGGCCATGATCGCCGGGTCTGTGATGGCCCTCTTGCAGACGGACATCAAGCGGCTTATCGCCTATTCCTCCGTTTCGCAGATCGGCTACATCTTCATGGGCATTGGCATGGGTACGCAGCTTGGGCTGTTTGCGGCCATGTTCCACATCCTTGCCCATGCCGTCACAAAGCCGGTGCTGTTCCTGTCTGCAGGCTCCATCGTCGAGCAGACACACAACCGGGATATCGAAAAGATGTCCGGCCTCTGGGCGCGGATGCGCGTTACAATGGCACTCTTCACCACGGGCGCACTCTCGATGATCGGTATTCCGCTGTTCATGGGCTTTAACAGCAAGTGGGTCTTCGCCGCCGGCATTATTGATTCTCAGCACTACTGGCTCCTGGGCGTGCTGGCCTTCTCGGCCTTGCTCAACGGAAGCTACTATCTGCCGATAGTCTTTCGCGCCATCTTCGGCAAGTTTAACACGGAGGACGAGCTTGCGGATCAGTCCGCACCGGAACGTCCGCTGAAAGAACTCGCGCCCGTCATCTGCCTGGCTTCGCTCATCATCATATTTGCGCTGTTCAGCGGGCCGGTAACATCCTACATCTTAATAGGCATTTCAAGCATTTGGTAGATATATCTGCGGAAGGTGAACAGCATGAGTTTTTGGCTCCTTATCCCCATACTACTGCCCATCGCGGCGGGCGCGGCTCTGCCGGCGGTTACAGGCGGCAAACGCGGCAGGCTTCAAGTTTATGTCGCGGCCGTGGTCGCGGCCAACACGGTTATCGCCCTTGCTATCGCAAACGCGGGCTATGCCGGCCTGAGAGTGCTGGAGATCACCCCGGTCATCAACCTCTTCCTGCGCACGGATGATCTTGCGCGGTTCTTCCTTGTGCTTGCCTCACTGCTCTGGCTTGCCGTCACGTTCTACGCCTTCGCCTATATCGAGCGCGAGGCCAAGGACGCCGCCTTCTTCCGCTTCTTCCTCATGAGCTACGGCGCGGTGGCCGGTGCCGCAATGTCCGGCAACCTGTTCACGCTCTACCTCTTCTACGAGCTTATCACCCTGCTGACATATCCGCTGGTGGTCTACTCCGGCACACCCGCCGCCATGAAGGCCGGCGTGAAGTACCTGATGTACTCCTTCTTCGGCGCGGGACTTGCCCTTGTGGCCTTTGTGTTTGTGGCGCACTTCGGCGTCACCACAGACTTCACCCCCGGCGGAGTGCTGGATCGGGCCCTGCTTGCCGGCAACGAGGGGCTTCTGCCGTTCATGTTCCTGCTGGCCTTCCTTGGCCTTGGCGTAAAGGCCTATATCTGGCCGCTGTTCGACTGGGTGCCCGCGTCCTACCCCCTTGCCCCCGCTCCGGCCGCCGCCCTGTTTTCGGGCGTGGTGTCCAAGGTTGCGGTGCTGGCCATCATCCGTACCACATTTTACCTCTTCGGCGCGGACTTCATTTTCGGCACATGGGTGCAGACCGCGCTTATCGCCATAACCATGTTCACCGTGTTCAGCGGTTCCATGCTTGCCTACAAGGAGAAGCTCTTCGCCAGGCGGCTGGCCTACTCTTCCGTCAGCCAGCTGTCATACGTGCTGTTCGGCATAATCCTGCTGAACCCGCTGGCCTTCCTGGGCGCGCTCCTGCACGTTGTGTTCCACGGCATTATCAAGACCGCCCTCTTCCTCTGCGCCGGCGCGGTTTCCCGCAAGACGGGCAAGACCTATGTCTACGAACTGCGGGGTATCGGAAAGGCCATGCCCATTACGATGTGGTGCTTCACCCTTGCGGCTCTGGCCTTGGTGGGTATACCGCCCACAGGCGGCTTTATCAGCAAGTGGCACCTTGCCATGGGCGGCATAACGTCCAACCACCCGACACTGGGTTTTGTGGGCGCGGGTATGCTGATGGTCAGCGCGATGCTCACCGCCGGCTACCTCGTCTCCATCTTCGCCGCGGCCTTCTTCCCCGGCCATAACTACGACTATAAAAAGCTTGTGAACACCGAACCCGGCAAGCTGATGACCGTGCCGCTGATAATCCTCGCGGCCCTGGCCATCCTGCCCGGCATGTTCCCCGCTTCTCTGATAGAGTATATCAACGGTATTGCTAACGTAATCATACAATGAGGTGCCTGACATGACGTTTTCGGGAAACCCAAGCCTTCTGGTGCTGGTGTTCTGGCCGATAATCGGCGCGGTGGCCGGTTATATAGTGGGAAGGTTCAACAAAAACTATCGCGACTATTTCGCAAGCTTTGTCGCGGCCACAACCTTCCTTGGTATCGCGGCCATAGCCCTCACCTCTTGGCCGGCCAACCTGCCCTACTTCGAGTGGAGCGCGTTCATGGGCTTTCGAATGTACTTCCGGCTGGACGGCTTCCGCGTGGTCTACGGCGTTATCGCCGCGTTTATGTGGATGGCAACGACCATATTCGCGCGGGAATACTTCGCCCATTATCGCAACCGCAACCGCTACACCTTCTTTTCGATGATAACCTTCGGGGCGACGCTGGGCGTGTTCTTTTCCGCGGACCTGCTCACCACCTTCCTCTTCTTCGAAATTATGTCCTTCGCGTCCTACGTGCTTGTCGTCCATGACGAAAAGCCGGCTACCATCGACGCGGCGCGCACATATGTGGCAGTGGCCGTTATCGGCGGCCTGTCCCTGCTGTTCGGCATCTTTATCATTTCGCACACACTGCAAACCACCGAGATCGCCATGCTCTACAGCGCGATCCAAGCTTACGAGGGCGACCCAGGCATCCTCTACCTTGCCGGGGCGTTCCTGCTGGTGGGTTTCGGCGGAAAGGCCGGCATGTACCCTCTGCACATCTGGCTGCCAAACGCCCACCCCGTGGCTCCCGCGCCCGCAAGCGCGCTGCTCTCCGGCATACTCACCAAGGCTGGGGTGTTCGGCATAATCATCATCGGCGCGTTGATATTTAACCGCAACTTCGGCTGGGGCGTGCTGATGGTCAGCATCGGCGGCGCGGGAATGATCACCGGCGCGATGCTTGCCCTGTTCTCCACAGACCTCAAGCGCACCCTGGCATACTCCTCCGTGTCGCAGATCGGCTTCATCATCCTTGGCGTGGGTATGCAGGCCATTATCGACCCATACTATACATCGCTGGCCGTACACGGCACCATGCTCCACATGGTCAACCACTCCCTAATCAAGCTGCTGCTGTTCATGCTGGCCGGCGTGGTTATGATGAACACCCACGAGCTTAACCTCAACAAGATACGCGGCTTTGGGCGCGGCAAGCCGCTGTTCACCTTCGCGTTCCTTATGGGCACTATGTCCATCATCGGCGTGCCGTTCTGGAGCGGTTACGTCAGCAAGACCCTGCTGCACGAAACACTGGTCTACCATGTGTGGCAGTTCCAGTACTACAGCTGGTGGTCGTCATACTTTACGATCATGGAGGTTCTGTTCACCCTTACGGGCGGACTCACCACGGCCTACATGATCAAGATCTTCGTATGCCTCTGTGTCGAGAAAAACCCCGTATGCCAAGCCAAGATGGCCGGCTACAACAAACGCTACCTCTCGAGGACAAGCTCCGCCGTGATTCTTGTCTGCGCCCTGCTTATGCCCGCCCTGGGGCTTATCCCCTACCGGTTTATGATACCGATTGCGGCCATGGCGCAGGACTTTATGCTGATGACCGTGCCGGCTTACGAAATCAACTTTCTTGCGTGGATAAGCCTTCGCGGCGCGTTGGCCTCCATCTTCATCGGCTCCATCATCTACGCGCTGATAGTACGGGTGTGCCTGATGTCCAAGGACGAACACGGCCACATGGTCTACATCTATGCCTGGCCAAGCTACCTTGATATCGAGCGCAAGATCTACCGCCCCCTGCTGGCTGTGGCGCTGCCCTTTGCCGGCGCGCTTGTAGCCCGTTCTGTGGGAAGCTTGCTCCCCGCGGCCGCCGCAAAGACCTTCCGCGGCTTCAACCTCTTCCGCGCCTTCTGGATCCGCGAGAACGAAGCCGCGCAGATCGCCGCAGACAAGGAACAGGCGGAGCACAAGACACACGCCGAGCTTGCGCATATCGCACAGGCCGCGCACATCCTGAACATGCGCTTTAGCGGAGACTTCTTCAAGGTTGTGTTCAGCTCACTGGCCTATAGCCTGCTGGTGTTCTTCATCGGCTTCGCAATAGTGCAGATTGTCGTATTCACAGGATAAACATAGGACTAACCATCGGGAGGATCACGCGCATGACAGGCACCACCGCTGACTACAAGTTTCTGGACGAATCCTGGGCGAAGGCCCTGATCCAACTCAAACGCCTGTATACCGACGTGATTTTCGATACGTGGATCAAGACCCTAGAGCCGATTTACTATGACGAGGACATCTACATCGTACAAACTAACCGCGACCTGTTTAAATCTACCATTGAACAGAGATACTTAAAGGATATCACAGGTGCTGTGCGAAACGCGACAGGCACTGATTTTGTCGTGAAAATAACATCTTCCCAGCACGGCGGCAAGAATTCGTCCCAAGAATTCGACGACCTGCACGACCGCCTGAACCGATCGAACCTAAAGGCGCGTTATGTGTTCGAGTCCTTCGTAAAGGGCAAGAGCACCGACTTCGCATACGCCGCGTCTGTGGCCGTGGCCGAAAGCCCGGGGCAGAGCGCGTACAACCCGCTGTTCATCTACGGCGGCGTGGGGCTTGGCAAGACCCACCTCATGCAGTCCATCGGCAACTTTATCATCGAGGCGAACAAGGACGCGAAGGTGCTGTATGTCAGCAGCGAGGACTTCACAAACGAGCTGATAAAGGCCATCAAGGACCGCAAGAACCTTGAGTTCCGCAACAAGTACCGCGGCGTAGATGTGCTGATGATCGACGACATACAGTTCATATCGGAAAAGGAGAGTACGCAGGAAGAATTCTTCCACACCTTCAACACGCTGCACAACGCCGGCAAGCAGATCGTCATCACCAGCGACCAGCCGCCCAAGAAGCTGGAAACTCTCGAGGAGCGTCTGCGCTCCCGCTTCGGCTGGGGTCTGATAGCCGACATCACCCTGCCGGACTTCGAGACCCGCACCGCCATACTCGAGAAAAAGGCCGACGCGGAGAACCTTCGCCTGCCCAAGGACATAACGCAGTATCTCTCGAAGAACATCGTCTCAAACGTGCGCGACCTTGAGGGCGCGCTCAACAAGATATCCGCAATGTCGAAGCTGTCGGAGCAGAGCATCACCATCGAAAGCGCGGAGCTGATCGTGCAGGAGATCATGGGCGAAAGCGCAAAGCGCGAGATCACCATGGAGCTTGTGCAGCAGATCGTCGCCGACTATTACAGCCTGACCCTGGCAGACATCAAGAGCCGCCGACGCACAAAAAACGTGGCCTATCCACGCCAGATAGCCATGTACCTCTGCCGCAAACTGCTGGACGAATCAAGCACCAAGATCGGCCAGGCCTTCGGCAAGGATCACTCCACAATCATCCACGGATGCGACAAAATCGCGGATGATGTGGAACACGACATACATCTGCGCAATGTCCTGTTCGAGATCGAAAACAGGATCAAGGGATAACTCATTACTTACGAACAAGTTATCCCACACTTATCAACATCCGTGGATAAGTGTGTGGATAATGTGTTGATTATAATGTGTAATTGTGGATAGGCCGGCGCGGCTGTGGACTGGCTGGATAAGCTCCGAGTTGTCCATAAGTTATGAAAACGGTTATCAACGGCCGTACAAGCCGTGAAAGTCTTGTCCGCAAATGTTATACCAATTATCCACGCGCCTACTACTTCTGCTTCTGAAAATATAGATGTTATTACTACATATACAGCACAAACGTTACGGAGGATGGATATGAAGATACGATGCATGAACCAGCTGCTTGCCGACAACATAAACTTGGTGATCAAGGCTATATCGTCGCGCACTACCATGGAGATTCTGGAGTGTATACTGATTACGGCCGAAGAAGGCGAGCTTAGGCTCTACGCCTCCAACCTGGAAATGTCCATCGAGACGTATCCGATCATCGGGGCGGAAATTATTGAAGAAGGCCGAGCCGCCATCGACGGGCGTATGCTAAGCGACATTGTGCGCCGCCTACGCCCGGACAAGGTATCAACAATCAGCGTCGAACAAGGCAACCTGGTCAAGATAGAGTGCTTCAAGTCGGAATTCAAGCTACTGGGCTTTAACCCGGAGGAGTACCCCACCCTGCCATTTGTGGAGATGAACCATGTCTACCGCTTGGAGGCCGCGATATTTCGTAACATGCTGCGCCAAACAATCTACTGCGCCTCGCAGGACAATGTAAAGCCGGTGTTCACCGGCGCGCTGATAGAGTTTAACCCCGGTGAGGACGCGGGTACCATGAACATGGTCGCTCTGGACGGCGTGCGCATGGCTCATACGTCCGTGACCCTGCCGGAGGATCACTCCCGCGCCGCGCTCAAAATAATTGTGCCGGCCAAGGCTCTGGCGGAGGTTCTAAAGCTGGCCGGCACCGACGACGACGAGTTTATCTCCTTCCACGCCACCGACAAGCACGTTCTGTTCCGGCTTAGCAAGGCCACACTGGTGACACGGCTTATCGACGGAGACTTTATCGACTATCGGCAGATATTTAATGTGGATCAAGCCACCTTGGTCACGTGCGACAAGCTGTCGCTGCTTGCCTCGCTGGAACGCGCCGCGCTCATCGCCGTAAAGGAGACGCGCAGCATCCCCGTGCGTATGGACATCGACGGGGATGTGCTGAAAATCGCTTCCATGGCGCAGATCGGCAGTGTTCACGAAGAGCTTGACATCGACTTCGACGGAAGCCCCTTGCAGATCGGCTTCAACCCTAAGCTTATGATAGAAGCCCTGAAGGTGATCGACGCCGAATTTGTAAACCTTTCGTTTAACTCCGCGCTAAGCCCGTGCATCGTGCGGCCCACGGGAGAATCCGGCAGCAAGCACCTTGTACTGCCGCTTCGCCTGGAATCGTAATGTTTGTAACAAGGCTTGGGCTGCACAACTATAGGAATCTGGAGCGTCAGCAGCTGTTCCTGTCCGACGGAATGAACATCTTTGCGGGGCGCAACGCCCAGGGCAAGACAAACCTGCTTGAATCCATCTACCTCTGCGCAAGCGGGCGGGCAAAGCGGGCGCGGCACGACAGGGAGCTTGTGCGCTTCGGCGAGCGCGAAGCCTATGTCCAGCTGCACGTATCCCCGGCGGGCGGGCGGTATCCCACACAGATAGACATTCATCTGCGGGACGACAGGCCCAAGGGCATCGCCATCAACGGCCTTGCCATACACAAGCTTGCGGAACTCTTCGGGAAGCTGCTCTGCGTGATATTCACGCCGGAGGATCTGTTGCTGATAAAGGAAGGCCCAGCCGAACGCCGCCGCTTCATAGACATGGAGATGTGCCAGGTCAGCCGCGTGTATGTCTACCACCTCCAGACCTTCCACCACGTTCTGAAACAGCGCAACAGCCTGCTGAAGAGCTTGAAGGGCGACAGATCCGCCGCGCGCAGTCTGCGCGATACTATGTCTGTGTGGGACAACCAGCTGGCCGAACACGGCGCGAAGATATACCGCGAGCGCGTAAACTTCGTGGAGGGTCTGCACAACGCCGCAAGCGGCATACACTCCGACCTGACAGGCGGCCGTGAGACCCTTAGCATAACGTACAAGCCGAACATCCTGCCGGAGGACTTTCCGCGCAAGCTGGAACAGTCTCTGGAGCGTGATATAGCCCTGGGTTCCACATCCGTGGGCATCCACAAGGACGACCTCTACTTCGCGGTGAACGGTGTTGACGCGCGTGTCTACGGTTCACAAGGCCAGCAGAGAACGGCCTCACTTGCGGCCAAGCTGGCGCAGATCGAGATGGTTACGAAGCTTGCCGGGCAGAGGCCCGTCCTGCTGCTGGACGATGTGCTGTCGGAGCTTGACGAACATCGCCAGACATGCCTAATGCGCAGCATCAGCGGCATACAGACCGTCATAACCTGCACAGGCGTGGAGGATGTGGTGCGCAAGATTTCCGGCGCGACAAACTATAATATCTACAACATAGAGCATGGAGCCGTAACGCAGTAGGCGGCACAACAAGGAGAGTATATGTCTAACGAGTATAACGAGTCACAGATCCAAGTGTTGGAAGGTTTGGAGGCCGTGCGCAAGCGGCCGGGAATGTATATCGGCACAACATCGGCAAAGGGCCTGCACCATCTTGTCTACGAAATTGTGGACAACGCTGTGGACGAAGCTCTGGCCGGCTTCTGCACTGAGATAGTCATTACGATCCACGAGGACAACTCCGTGTCGGTTATCGACAACGGGCGCGGAATCCCCATCGGTATACACCCCACCAAGGGCATACCCGCCGTGGAGGTTGTGTTCACCATGCTCCATGCCGGCGGCAAGTTCGGCGGCGGCGGCTACAAGGTCTCCGGCGGGCTTCACGGTGTGGGCGCGTCTGTGGTCAACGCCTTGAGCAAGCGGCTTGTGGTGAACATCTACAGCGAAGGCAAGGTACACGAGCAGATCTACGAACGCGGCGACACCGTACAGCCGCTCAGCGCAGTGGGCGACTGCCCCGCTTCGCAGACGGGAACCCTGGTACACTTCTGGCCGGACAGCGAGATCTTCGAGGAGATGGAGTACAGCTTCGACACGCTGAAACAACGCTTGCAGGAGATGGCCTTCATCACCAAGGGCTTGAAGATAACCCTGCGCGATACGCGCCAGGAACCCGCAAAGGAACGCACCTATCACTACGAGGGTGGTATAAAGCAGTTTGTCGAACACATCAACAAGAACCGCAACCCGCTGTTCAAGCAGATATTCTATGTAGAGGCCGAAAAGGAAGGCGTGCTGGTTGAGATCGCTTTGCAGTACACCGAAGAGTTCTTCGAGTCTACGTTTACGTTTGTGAACACCATCAACACGGCGGAGGGCGGCACCCACCTTGCGGGCTTTCGCGCAGGGCTGACCAAGGGCATCAACGACTACGCAAAGAAGGCCGGCCTGCTGAAAGATTCGGACAAGAACCTCTCCGGCGACGATGTGCGCGAAGGTTTGGCCGCCGTAGTGTCCATCAAGATAAGCGACCCCCAGTTCGAGAGCCAAACCAAAATCAAGCTGGGCAACTCCGAGGCGCGTTACGCCGTGGAATCGGTGCTGTCGGAGCATCTGGGCTACTTCCTGGAGGAAAACCCGTCCATCGCCAAGTCCATCGTGGAGAAGTCCCTCACCGCGTCACGCGCCAGGGAGGCCGCACGCCGCGCAAGGGAGCTTGTGCGCCGCAAGGGTGTGCTGGAAAGCGCGAGGCTGCCCGGCAAACTAACAGACTGTTCGGACCGTAACCCCGCCAACTGCGAAATATTCATCGTGGAAGGTAACTCCGCCGGCGGCTCCGCCATCAACGCCCGCTTGCCGCGCACACAGGCTATTTTGCCACTGCGCGGAAAGATAATGAACGTGGAGAAGTCGCGGCTGGACAAAATACTTTCCAACGAAGAGATAAAGTCCATGATACTGGCCTTCGGCACAGGCATACATGAGGACTTCGACATATCGAAGCTGCGCTATCACAAGATAATCATTATGACGGACGCGGATGTGGACGGTTCGCACATTCGCACACTGCTGCTCACCTTTCTCTACCGCTTTATGACACCGCTGATAGAGAGCGGCAACATCTATATCGCACAGCCGCCGCTCTACAAGGTGGACAAGAATAAGAAAACCTACTACGCCTACAGCGAACGCGAGCTGGAACGCCTGTATGAAGAGATAGGCCGCGAAGGCACGCCGCCGCCCGAACGTTATAAGGGCTTGGGCGAAATGGACGCGGAACAGCTCTGGGACACCACCATGGATCCGGAGAAGCGCACCCTCTTGCGCGTGGACATCGAGGACGCACGCGCCGCCGACGAAATATTTAACCAGCTTATGGGAGACCGCGTGGAGCCGCGCCGCGAGTTTATTAACGAACACGCGGAGTATGCGGTTAACATTGATGTGTAGACAGGGGGTAATGTCGTGAGACGTTCGGAGAGAGAAATTACGGATTGGCAGGAAATTGTGGATGTGCTTAGGCGCGCCGATACGATCAGGCTGGGGTTAAACGGAGATCCGTTTCCGTATGTTGTTCCGCTGTCCTTCGGTTTTGAGGAAGCCGGCGGGCAGGTGGTGGTCTACTTTCACGGCGCGCGGGACGGTTTCAAGCATACGCTTATCAACAACAGCGGCAATGTCTGCGTCGAGGCGGATATCTTGCACAGATACGCCGAAACGCCGTCGGGCGGCCTCACCGCGAAGTATGAGAGTGTGATCGGCTTCGGCATTGCCGAGGAAATAACGGGTGACGAGGCCATCCGCGGGCTGGACCTTATCAACGACCACTGCGGCTACCACGGTTTTGTCTACGACCACGCCGCGCTTGAGAGAATGAGGGTCTACCGCATACCGCTCGTGTCGCTGACGGGTAAACGCAACCTACCATAGAGTAATCTATAATGAATCAACTAGGAGACGCGAATGTCAGAAGAAAATAGTGTGTTTGACAAGATCCAGCCTATTGCGCTGGAATCGGAAATGAAGAAGTCCTACATCGAATATGCAATGTCCGTAATAGTTTCGCGCGCCCTGCCGGATGTGCGGGACGGGCTGAAGCCCGTTCAGCGGCGCATACTGTACAGCATGTCGGAACTGGGGCTGGAGCCTAACAAACCTTATAAGAAGTCCTCGAAGATCACGGGCGACACCATGGGTAACTATCACCCGCACGGCAACTCCTCCATCTACGATGCTCTCGTGAGGATGGCGCAGGACTTTTCGCTGCGCTATCCGCTGATAGACGGCCACGGCAACTTCGGCTCGATGGACGGTTTCGACGCGGCGGCCGAACGTTATACCGAAGCGCGGCTTTCCCGCCTTTCCATGGAAATGCTGACAGATCTGGAGAAGGACACGGTTGAGTTTGTACCGAACTATCTGAACGACGCAAAGGAGCCGACGGTGCTTCCGTCGCGCTTCCCGAACATATTGGTGAACGGCTCCACGGGCATAGCCGTGGGCATGGCCACGAACATTCCGCCGCACAATCTGGGCGAAGTGTGCGACGCGGTTCTGCACATCATCAACAACCGCATAGACGACAGGCCGACGGACATCTTGGATCTGATGGGCATTGTGAAGGGGCCGGACTTCCCCACGGCGGCCACGATCCTGGGCACAAGCGGCATACGCCAGGCTTACCAGACAGGGCGCGGGCGCATTATCGTCCGCGCAACGGCGGACATAGAGACAATGCCCAACGGCCGCGAGCGCATTGTCGTCACCGAAGTGCCGTACCAGTGCAACAAGAGCCGCCTGCTCGAAAAGATCGGCGAGATGGTGTCCGAGAAGAAGATCGAAGGGCTTAGCGAAGTTGTGGACGAAACAAACCGCAACGGCGTGCGCATAGTGTTCAGTGTGAAGAAGGACGCCAACGCCAATGTTGTGCTTAACCAGCTTTACAAACATTCGGGCTTGCAGGAGAGTTTCAGCGTGATTATGCTGGCCTTGGTGAACAACAAGCCAATGCTGCTGAACCTCCAGCAAGTGCTGGAACACTATCTGGATCATCAAGTGGATGTCGTAACGCGCCGCACGCGCTTCGAGCTGGACAAGGCACTCAAACGCCAACACATCCTCGAAGGGCTGATTATCGCGCAGGATAACATCGACGAAGTTATCAAGATCATCCGCGCGTCTGACGATACTGCCGCCGCACGGGCAAACCTTCGCGAGCGTTTCGCGCTTTCGGAGGAACAGGCTGAGGCTATCGTGCAGATGAGGCTGCGCGCGCTAACGGGGCTGGAGAAGGACAAGCTCCTGGCGGAATACGCCGAACTCAAGGCATTGGTGGAAGAGCTGACGGCCTTGCTTAACAGCGGCAAGCTTCTGCTGGCCAAGGTGCGCGAAGAGCTTTCGGTTCTGCGCGCCAAGTTTGGCGGGGAACGCCGCACGGCCATCGTACACGGAGACGGCGAGATAAACCTGGAGGATCTGATCGACGACGAGCTTTCGGTCATCACCTTCAGCTACATGGACTATGTAAAGCGCATACCGCTGAACACATACAAGTCGCAGAACCGCGGCGGCAAGGGTGTCACGGGGATGCAGATACGCGACGAGGACTTCGTAAAGGATCTCTTCATCGCCAGCACCCACGACTATATCCTCTACTTCACAAACATGGGGCGCGTGTTCCAGACCAAGACCTACGAGATCCCCGAGGCCGGGCGGCAAGCCCGCGGGCGGGCTATCGTGAACATGCTGAACCTGTACGAGCGCGAGAAGATCGCCGCCGTAATGCCGATACGCGAGTTCAGCCCCAATGAGTACGTAATGTTCGTCACACGCGGCGGTATTGTGAAGAAAACGCCGATCAGCAGCTTCTCCAAGAAACATTCCCGCGGCCTGCTGGCCATCAACTTCAAGGAGGACGACGAGCTTGTGTCGGTAATACGCACCGACGGCAACCAAGAAATATTCATCGCAACACGCCACGGACAGGGTGTGCGCTTTGTTGAAAGCGAGATACGCTCCATGGGCCGCCAGGCCGCCGGTGTGCGGGGAATCCGCCTTGGCGAAGGTGACGAGGTTGTCGCCGCCGATGTAATCGGCAATGAGTGCAAGCTGCTGTTCGTCACTGAATCGGGCTTCGGCAAGTGTACCCCGTGCGAAGAGTTCACCCCGCACAAGCGCAG
Source organism: Defluviitaleaceae bacterium (assembly GCA_009780445.1). Lineage (GTDB taxonomy): Bacteria > Bacillota > Clostridia > Lachnospirales > WRAA01 > WRAA01. The sequence goes on along the minus strand of WRAA01000006.1, from coordinate 868 downwards.
CGCGAAGGGCGTCAAGATATACAAGATAACGGAGAAAACGGGTTCCATCGTGGGTGTTTGCAAGGTTAGCCAGGGTGACGAACTTATCCTGATCAACTCCGAAGGCACCATCATTCGCATACGCATTGACGATATCTCCACAACCGGGCGCGTGGCGCAGGGCGTGAAGCTCACAAACCTGGAGGACGGCGTAAAGGTCGTGGGTATGGCGAAGATCGAGATCGACGAAGAACAGGACGAGCCGGAGAGTAATGTATAGCCATTCGACTTGAAAACACTCCGAGCAAACGCAGGATTTTTGCGCAAGTGCTAGGAATGAGGGACGACGCGTACCCGCAGGGTACGTTAGAATGCTGTGTGCCGGTGGCACACGTTCAGCATCCGGAGCGTCAGCGCAGGAAAAAATGACAACGCAATTGCGCAAAAAGACAAGTTTGATTGGAGTGTTTTCAAGTTGAATGGCTATAAGATTTCAGCGATGGAAGGACGCGCCAAGCAGGCCGCGTTTAGCACGCCCCACGGCGTGATACAGACACCGGTGTTTATGAACGTTGGCACTGCCGCGGTTATAAAGGGCGCGGTGTCCACGGAAGATCTGGAGAACATCGGCTGTTTGGTGCAGCTTTCAAACACATACCACCTGCACCTGCGCCCGGGAGACGAGCTTGTGCGCGACATGGGCGGGCTGCACGGCTTTATGTCGTGGAACAAGCCAATCCTCACGGACTCCGGCGGCTTCCAGGTCTTTTCGCTGGCGCACAAGCGCAAGAGTAGGCAGGAGGGAGTGCGCTTAGCGCCGCACAGAGAGGGCCGCTCTGTGAGTATCGGGCCGGAGGAAAACGAAAGAATAAAGTCCAACCTAGGCACG